>LMZS01000053.1 GCA_001567085.1 Chloroflexi bacterium OLB15 | reverse complement strand
GCTGGCAGAAGAAAAGCGCGAAGGCACGATGGAGCTTTTGCTTACCTCGCCCGCCAGCGAAGGCAGCATCATCTTAGGGAAGTTTTTCAGCGCGTGGTTTTACTATACGATGCTGCTGGTGCTTACGCTCACCTATCAACTGGTGCTGCTCGCTTACGCGCCACCAGACGTTGGGCATACGTTCCTGGCCTATCTGGGCGTGTGGCTGTACGGCGGCGCCATGATCGCCATCGGGCTGTTTTTCTCGTCCATCACCGAAAACCAGATTGTATCGGCATTCCTTTCAATGGTGACGCTGCTAATTCTGTATATCGGCGATGCTGCGGGTCAGGTCATCGGCAATATTGACGTGGCGCGGGTGATACGCAGTCTTTCGCTGCAAGGGCATTTTTCCACATCGTTTCAAGTTGGCATTTTACGCGCTGAAGATGTCGCATTTTTTGCGGGAATCATCGTATTGATGTTGTACCTCTCAACTCGCATGGTTGAAGCACAGAGGTGGCGATAATGCGTAAAGGCATCATCGTCACACGGGGGCGGCTGGCGCAAATCGCCAGCATTATCGGCATCGGCGGCATCGTCATCGGGCTGATCGGCTTGATCTGGCGCAGCGGAACAATCGCGAATTACGCCCTCATCGCATTAGGCGTAGGCATTACCGGTATCGTTCTTTGGGCGGCGCTTACCCCCCGTGAATTCATTGATACCATCACCGGCAAAAAGGTTCGCAACAGTACCGTTACGATTATTTCAGCTCTGCTGCTGACAGGTATTGTGGTGCTCGCCTACCTGTTATTAGCGCAGGCTGCGATCACCTTAGACGTTACCCAAAACCGTAATTTCACGCTGAGTAATGAAACAAAACAGCTTCTAAATCGTGTAGTTCAGCCGATTCAACTGACTGGATTTTACACATCACGGAACTTGCGCAACCGCGAAGTTGACGACCAATTTTTCAGGCAGTATGCCGTCGAATCAGATGGCATCATCCGCATTCAGTACATTGATCCTGAAGAAAACCCGGCAATGGCGAGCGCCTACGGCGTAAGTTTTGACGGTCAGTTATTCATTTCCTATCTCGATGCTGATGGAAACGTTGATTTCTCGACGTTAGCGCGTGTGCCGCGTGGCATCAATCAGGAACGCGATATTACGCAGGCGATTTCACGGCTGCTCATGGCCGGCTCAATCAAGGTTTATTTTGAAACCAGCTTAGGCGAGCGTGATACGCTGGACAGCGGCACAGAGGGTTTAACGGGCAT
Source organism: Chloroflexi bacterium OLB15 (assembly GCA_001567085.1). Taxonomy (GTDB): domain Bacteria; phylum Chloroflexota; class Anaerolineae; order Aggregatilineales; family Phototrophicaceae; genus Flexifilum. The sequence continues at coordinate 25,005 of LMZS01000053.1, read as the reverse complement.
AAACAACGGGATTCAGGAAAGCGGAATGATTACCGCGCCACTCAACCTTGAGGAAATTGCCGCAACTGGCGGGGATATTCCTGCAGATGCGGCAGCCGTGATCTTTGCGCGCCCACTTCGCGACGTGACGCAGGCCGAAATTGAAGTAATAAGTCGCTATCTTGATCGCGGCGGTTCCCTGCTGATCATGTCGGACGTTTTGTTTACAGATGATGCCTTCCTCAAAGAAGATGGAGCATTCAATCAGTATCTATGGGATAACTACGGCATTCGCGCGTTAGATGCGGCCGTTGTTGATCCTGACGCCAGCGGTCAAAGCCCGCTAGACGTGATCAGCGCAGCCGTATTCACCGATACGGATATTGGTGCGCGGCTCGATCCTTCTGCGGACACGCCTACCCTTTTCCGGCTGGCGCGGGCTGTTGATGTGAACCTGACAAACGCGCCGCAAAATGTAGCCAACGGGCGAGTCATCATGACAACGGCTATGGGCTACGGCGAAACCAATCTGGCATCGTTAGGGGCGACCAACACCTACAGTTTTGATGCCGAATCCGATATTGTGGGGCCGGTTTCTACGGTGGTATGGGCGTCCAATCTAACCAATGATTCGCGAATTGTGCTGATTGGCGATAGCGATTTCGTCACCAACGGGCAGGTGCTGAACGGGGGCAATGGCATACTGTTCACCGATTCACTCGTCTGGCTTAGCCGCTACGGGGATCAAGTTGAGTTTGCGCCGCAGGTATTTGCTGCCAGCTTGCCGACGGTATTTGTCAGCCAACAGCAGATTGATTTTGTGGTCTTTCTAACCGTCTTGCTGCTGCCCGCTGCCATACTGGTTGCAGGCCTGTCCATTTGGGCGCGGCGGGCAAGGCGCTAAGCAGCTATGAAACGCGGAGAACGCCGCCAACTGCTGATTTTGCTGCTGGTTTTCGCCGTCCTATTGATTGCGGGGCTGGTGATCACGACGCAGCAAGCCAATCGCCCGCTGCCCGAATACCCATTTTTGAGGGTGTTTCCAGAAGTTAACGAGAGCGATATTGCCGCGATTCGCCTGCGCGACCCGAATACGGAGCAGGCGTTCACCATGACACGCGCAGAAGATGGCACATGGGTAACGCCAGAGGGCGTGCCGTTAAATGAAAATGGCATCCTTATTGCCCGCACACTGGCTCTATTACCCTATGACCGTATTTTGACGATATTGCCAAACGCCGATATAACAGAATACGGTTTTGCGCCGAATGGCACGCTGCGCGTAGAGATCATTCTGACTGATGGGGATGTGCATGGAGTAGCCATTGGCGGGCTAGCGTCAACCAATTTGACCTACTACGCTCTCGTAGATGACCAACCGGAGATTTATGTAATCCTACGGCCAGCCGTCGAATACCTGATTGCACAATTAAGGAATCCGCCGACTGCTTGACAAAAATTTAAAATCTCGCTACGCTGTTTTCTACACGACGAGGGTTTCGAGAGACGGCTTTGCGCCGTCTATTTTTTCGCCTGTTTCCAGAGCGAAATTTATTAGAACTTCATACAGATCGTAAGATTGCCGCTCAAATAGGCGTCAGATATTCGATACGGCGCGATAAAGTAGCCGTATTTATCAGGGTGATATATGCTCTCAGTTATGGATCGCAAGGAAGAAATTCGCCGTCAGATTCTGGACAAGGCGCGCCGTCAGGGCAGCATGAGCTATGATGAAATTCTGGCTCTGCTTCCCGATGCCGAGCGTGATGTTGCCTTGCTTGATGACATTATGGACGATCTGCTGGATGCTGGTGTTGAAGTGACCACCGCATTGGAAACAGAGGCGGATGATGCTGTATTTAAGCCAAACCGTCATAACAACCTCGAAGTTGAGCTGGAATGGCTTGAAGATGAGGGGAACGAATACGGGGCGTGGCTAGCGCAGGATTTGACGCAAGATGCTGGCTACCAGCAGGCGCTGGAAAGCGACGACGTAGTCGGGTTATACCTGAAGGAAGCTGGCCGTGTGCCGCTGCTTACCGCTGAAGAAGAGGTGATGCTAGCGAAGCGTATGGAAGCTGCGGGGATGGCTCAGTCGCAGTTGGACGAATATGGCGAACAACTGCCAATGGACGACGTGTATACCCTGCGCGATCTGATTTCAGACGGTGAACTGGCGCAGGAACATCTGGTGCGCGCTAATGCCCGCCTGGTGATCAGCGTCGCTAAAAAATATATAGGTCGCGGCGTGCAATTTCTTGATCTGATTCAGGAAGGCAATATTGGCCTGATCCGCGCGACCAAGAAATTCGATTATCGTCGCGGTCACAAGTTCAGCACGTATGCTACGTGGTGGATTCGCCAGGCCGTTAGCCGCGCTGTAGCCGATCAAGGCCGCACCATTCGTGTACCTGTACACATGGGCGACCAGCTAAACCGCATGCGCCGGATTCAGATGAAACTAACGCAGGAACTTGGCCGCGATCCTTCGATTGATGAAATTGCCGTTGGCATGGAAATGACGCCGGACAAGATCGAAAATCTGCTTGAAATTGCCCGCCGCCCAGTCAGTTTAGAAACCCCAATTGACGAGGAAGGTGACTCCACCTTTGGCGATTTCGTTGAAGATGTGAATAGCCCCGCGCCCGCTGAAGAAGTGGCGACCAACCTGCTTCATGAGCAGTTAAAAACTGCGCTTGACCGCCTGCCTTCCCGCGAAGCGCAAATTTTGCGCCTGCGTTATGGTCTGGAAGATGGGCGCGTATATACGCTTGAAGAAGTGGGACAGGCTATTGGCGTGACGCGGGAACGTGTTCGCCAGCTTGAAGCACAGGCACTGAATCGGTTGCGCCAATCTTCGGCTCACGTTATTCTTCGGGACTATCTCTACGAGGATTAACAAGCGAGGGAGGCGCGCGTGAGCGCAAAAGGTTCGCGCGGGCTAGTCTTCGGATCGATTGCCCTGATTTTGTTGGGCGTCATCCTACTGCTCAACAATTTCCTTCTGATCACCAATTTCAACATCACGGCGCTGCTTCCGCTGGTGCTGGTGCTTGTTGGCATGATTATTCTGCTGCGCGGCGATTTCGTCGTTAGCAAAGCCACCAAAGCATTCGGCATCACGCGGGGCAGTGTTGAATCCGGCATCCTCGAAATCAGCGCCGGCGCGATTGATGTAAGCGTTAGCGCAATGGAACGCGAAGGCCGTCTGATCGCGGGGCAGTATGCATATGACTCGCGGCCTCAGCTTGCTGTAGATGGCACTGAAGCTCACCTACGCTTTGACCGCGCAGCCACACCCTGGCTCTCTTTTTCCGATTGGAAAATGGAAATCGCCCGTGATCTTCCATGGTCAGTCTATGCTTCTGCGTCGCTAGGTAACCTCAGCCTCGATTGTTCTGGCTTGATCATCAGCAGGGTAACGCTGGGCACAGGCATCGGCAGCATCCGTTTTGTTTGCCCGCAGGAAGCCTTTGAGCCGCTTTATCTTCGCTCTACCCTGGGCAATATCCGCGTGCTAACGCCGGTTGGCGTTCGCGTCCGCATTATCGCTAAAGGAGCCAAAAGCTTTGGCGTTCGCGTTGATGATACCCGCTATGAACGCTTAGAAGATGGCAGCTACATCAGCCGAGAAGCCAATTTGGAGAACGCGGAAATCGAGCTTCAAGTGAACGGCACATTCGGCGACCTGTACCTCGCATAGTTTTTGAGATGGTGGCAAACCCCTCGATCCGCTGCATCATTCGTGATGGCGTTGAAGCTGATATTGCTCGTTGCCAACTGCTCGATCACACCTACGAAACCGATCAGGTTTTGCAGATTCATATCAGTCAGGATGATCAAATTGGTTGGGATATTGACCTCAAGCGCGAGCGTTTGCCGCGAAAACTTGAACTGAGCGCGCCGAAGAGCGCCAACAGGTTACGCGAATCGCTGGCCGATCACGAGGCATTTCTCGTCGCTGAGCAGCGACTGGGCGGAGAGATGCTCGGCTATTTAGCGATGCAGAATGATCAGCGCCATAAAATCGGGCTGATTCACGATTTTATTGTGGATCGCCCTCAGCGCCGCGCTCAAGTAGGTATGAAGTTACTAGGCGCGGCACGTACATGGGCAAAAGAACAGAGCTTGCTCCGGTTGACCGTTGAAGTTCAAAGCAAGAACACGCCGGCTATCGCTTTCTTTCAGGCGATGGGCTTTGTATTTTGCGGCTTTAATGATCGCTATTTCCCTAATCAAGACATCGCCATTTTCTTCAGCCTGTCGCTGCGCTAAGAGGCTGCTGTGGAAAATATTCTCGCACAGCTTCTCGGGCTTCTAAACGAAACTCTGGCCTCAGCCATTGTCATCGTTGCTGCCTCTATGCTGCTGTACAACCTGACGCGCAATTTGCGGGATAGGGTGGCGCGCACTTCAGCGCTGCTGCTGGGCTGTGTCACCTTTACCTATATCTGTGACGTGCTGGTTTCACTCGATCCCAGCCCCGGCACCTATCGTTCAATTTTGCGTATGCAATGGATCGGTATCGCTTTCTTGCCCGTCGCTATGATCCATTTATCAGACGCGCTGCTGGCGACCACCGGCCTACCCTCTCGCGGCCGCCGCCGCCGGGTGATTCGCGTCCTTTATCTGATCAGCGCCGTGTTTGTGTTAGCCGCTGCATTTACCAACTGGCTGATTATTCCTACGCAAATTGACCCGGAATATTTTCAAGGCATCTATTTCAGCGTACAGGCCGGGCCACTTTTCGCGGTGTACTGCATTTATTTCGCCATTGCGACAGCGGTTGCCTTCATCTACGTAGGGCGGGCACGAAAGCGCTGCCTTACGCGGGATACAAGGCGGCGCATGGGATACCTGCAATTTGCGCTGCTCACCCCGGCACTCGGCATATTTCCGTTTTCGCTGTTGATTGGCGCGGGGCAAGAATATTCGCTGATAGGTTTGATACTGGTCAATGTCGCCAATATCATCGTGATCCTATCGCTGGCATTTTTATCATACCCGCTCTCATTTTTTGGCTCAGACATTCCAGACCGAGTCGTTAAAACCGATTTGCTGCGCTTCTTCCTGCGCGGCCCCATGACTGGCGTTCTGGCGCTGGCGATGATCCTCTATTTCACCCCGGCGACGCGCATTCTGGGCATTCCCGTACAAAGTTTCCTACCCTTTGCGGTGGTTGCCGCCGTGCTGTTATGGCAGTGGTTTGTTGCACTGGCGCTGCCAGTTCTTGAGCGTAGGTTGGTATTTATAGGCGAAGATCGCGAACATTTTGCGCGTCTGCAAGAACTTTCGGAACGACTGCTCACCCGTGAAGATTATGTACAGCTTCTGGAAGCCACGCTCGCTTCTATTTGCGAATATTTGCGGGTCAGCACCGCATTTGTGATCTCGCTCATCGAGACTGAGCCTGAAATTATTGCAGGTATCGGCCCTCTGCGCCCCAATGCCACCAGCCTAAAAGCCGAAGCAGAGTCGCTGCGCGATCTGCTGAATAACGCTGAAGAAGCGCCGCTTGTAGTATGGCAATCATTCTGGGTAGCGCCGCTAAAAGGCCACCGCGAAGGGCAATCTCTGCCGGTTGGCATTCTTGCTATTCAGGCACGCGCCGCCGTCATTGACCTCACTGAAGATGATCAGCAGGAACTGGCGAAATTCGTGTATCGTGCCGATCAAACGCTAGAGGATCTAATGGTGCAAACAGAGATTCTGGCGGCATTAGAAGGCCTGCTTCCACAAATGCAGCTTACCTCACGAACGCGTGAACAGATCGAATATCTGCCGCCGCGCGCAGATGCCCCTGCCATTTCGCTTCCTGAAGATGCGAAAGCGCGCGCGCTCTTTAACGAACAGGTTCGGGCGGCACTTCGCCATTACTGGGGCGGCCCTGGGCTTACCAACAGCCGCTTACTGGACTTAACGATTGTGAATAACGCGCTATACGGGCGCGAAGACAACCCCACCAACGCCTTACGCGCTGTCCTGATTAAAGCGATTGAGGCACAAAAACCCGACGGTGAACGCAAACTGCACAGCCCGGAATGGACGCTCTATAACATCCTTGAACTGCGCTTCATTAAGGGTGAAAAGGTTAAGGATGTAGGCCTTAAACTGGCGATGAGCGACGCCGATCTATACCGCAAACAGCGCCTGGCGATTGACGCGGTAGCAGATACCCTGTGGGAAATGGAGAATAAAGCGCGTAATGGGCAAGCTGAAGCCCACACCTGATAGCCCCCATTTTATGTGAAGCAGATTAACACAAGTGCTATACTAAAATAATGAAATCAAAACAGTAATTTCTTGCATTTATTGTTAGGGAAGAGGGATTTTGCATGTCTACAGATAGTTCACGGGAATACTTTGCATCCCCCCCGCCAGAATTAGATGAAAGTTACTGGCGCGCCCTGTTAAATGAACACGATGGGCTTTCAAATGGAGAAATCCACGATCCAGTTTCTGAAGATGCATTTTCAAAAGACGGAGACTCCTTCCCCCCACCAATTTACGAGTCACAGGAAGAATCCGATTGGGAGATCATTCGTCGCTTGATGGAAGCAGACAGCGCCATCGAACTCACGGTAGTTGGCTTCAACCGGGGCGGGCTGCTAGTGGAATGGCGTTCCCTGCATGGCTTTATCCCTGCCAGCCAGCTTATTGATTTCCCGGCATCCAGCAACCCGGTTCAGCGCCAAAAAGCGCTCATCTCTCGCGTTGGTGAAACCTTGCACCTGCGGATCATCGAGTTGAATGAAGAACAAAGCCGGCTGATTTTTTCCGAGCGTGCCGCGCGCGTGCTTCCGGGGGAACGCGCCGATTTACTTTCACGCATTCGCATGGGAGACACCATCAGCGGCGTGGTCACTAACCTGTGCGATTTTGGCGCATTCGTTGACCTGGGCGGGCTGGAAGGACTAATCCATATCAGCGAATTAAGCTGGGGGCGCGTCGGTCATCCTGCTGAAATTCTTGGTCGTGGTCAGGATATCACCGTTCACGTTCTGGATATACAACAGGATGTAGGTCGGGTTGCCCTTAGCCTGAAGCGCCTGCACCCTGATCCCTGGGCAACCGTACAGCAGCGTTACCATATCGGGGAAATCGTTCACGGCGTGATCACCAACGTGGTAGATTTCGGCGCGTTTGCGCGTATTGAAGAAGGGCTTGAGGGGCTGATTCACGTCTCTGAACTTGCGGAAGGCCATTTCCTGCATCCACGCAACGTTGTTTCTGAGGGGCAAGAAATAGATGCGCGTATCCTGAGCATTGATGGGCACGCGCGGCGGCTCGGTCTAACTTTGCGCGCAATCTCATCATAGATTCCGCTGCCGCATACAGATTTGAAGCTACAGCGCTTGCGCCTTTTTGTTCAATAAAACATGCCTGCATATGTTTGTTGATCCTCACGCATGGTAAAATACGAAGCGACGCAGTAGCTGTACAGCCCAATCCATTTTTCTTTCAGTTGAGGTGTCGCTTTAGGTGTCACAGCAAAAACCGACCGGCGAACGCCCCCCTTCCCAGCGCGGAAAACCGGCGAAACCCAACAGTCGTTCATCTGCTAATAAGGCGCAGCTACCAAGCCCGAAACCCCGGCCAACTCACCCAATGATAAATATACGGTGAAGCCTGAGTTCTGGGATTCAGTGCTGGATGTAATCCCGCCCTGGAGTGATGAAATTGCTGCGGTTTTGCTCATCGTTTTCGGACTGGTTTCGTTCCTCTCGCTGCTGAACGTTTCTGGAAGCGATACGATAGCGGCTGCGTGGTCAAATGCGCTGCGCGGCCTCTTCGGTTACGGCAGCACGATTGTTTGCGGCGGACTGTTTGCGCTGGGCATTGTACTGCTGCTGCCGCGTGCAGGTATCGTCATTCGTTTTCCAGCGCGGCGCATCCTCTCCCTTGAAATTGCGTTTTTCGCGGCGCTAGCACTGCTGCACCTCACATCCGGAGATGACGAACTATTAGCGCTTGCACGTCTGGGGCAAGGCGGCGGCCTGGTCGGCTGGGCGTTCAGTTCGCTAACCGCTTCCATCGTCGGCGTGCCAGTCTCGATAGTTATATTTAGCGTTTTATTTCTCATCAGCACGGCTATTGTGGTTGGCATACGCCGTGACCACATCAAAACAGCGCTAAACCGCGCAAGCGCATGGCTGAAGCTGCACGGCAAACGTTTACACCCCGATGCCGCGCCAAACCGGGTAAAAGTATCAAGACTGGATGAAGCGCTCGCGCAGCCGAAAACTACTGTTTCAGCACAAGGCACAACCGTGCTGGCAATGCCCACTGAAGCGCAGTTACAGCGCGCGCGCGCTTTTAATATCATGCGTATCCGCCCCGATCGGGATCGGCTGCCGCCATCAATGCGCTCTCCGGGCGGGCCGGCAGCATCCGGAGAAGCGTCGCAGGCCGACAATCTAAATATCAGTGGCCGCCGCGATATATCGTCCAATTTCAACGCGATTGGCGAAGTTAAAGGCAAACCCGCTAAAGGCAACAATTTTGTGCCGGTGGAGCGCCCTGATGGCCGCGTGAAGCGCTATTTTGTGGTTGGCAATATGCGCGAATCTAAAGCCACAGTAAAGCGCGATCCGGCGCTCCCCTCAATGGAACTGCTGCACGATATTCCTCTGAATCTCCCGGATGAGCGCGAGATCAACAACAACGTGGTGTTGATTGAAAATACACTTTTGGAATTTGATATTGATGTAGACGTTGCCGATGTCAAAGTTGGGCCAACCGTCACCCAGTTTGCGGTGCAGCCTTATCGTGAAAATTCCGGGGATGGCGGCGAAGTGACCTTCAGCCGAACCCGCATTAGCAAAATCGCTTCACTGTCCAGCGATCTTGCATTAGCGCTCTCGGCTAAACGTCTGCGTCTGGAAACGCCGATACCCGGAACCAATACCATCGGCATTGAAGTGCCAAATCATAATCCCAGCACCGTCGCCTTACGCTCGGTATACGAGAGCAAGGCTTATCAAGATGAGGCAGCGCGCAAGAAAGCACCGCTTTATGTTCCGCTAGGGAGGGATGTTGCCGGGACGCCTGTCGGCATGGATCTGGCAACAATGCCGCACATGCTGATCGCGGGGACGACAGGATCAGGTAAATCGGTGTGTATCGCCGCATTAGCCGCCGCATTGATACTTGATAACACCCCTGATGCCGTTAAGCTCGTGATGCTTGACCCGAAGATGGTGGAATTAAGCCGGTTCAACGGCATTCCGCATTTGCTTGGCCCGGTGGAAACTGATCTGGAACGGATGATCGGCGTGTTGCGCTGGCTTACGCGAGAAATGGATCGTCGCTACAAGATTCTGGAAGAACATTCCGCGCGCAATATTGAGATTTACAACTCGCGATTAGGCCGCCGCCACAAAGAAAATCATCTCCCCTATATCGTCATTTTCATTGACGAAATTGGCGACTTGATGCTGAACCAGCCGGAAGCCACTGAAAAAACGGTGACCCGGCTTGCCCAAATGGCTCGCGCGGTGGGCATGCACTTAATCGTCGCAACCCAACGCCCCAGCGTAGACATCATCACCGGCCTGATCAAAGCAAATTTCCCATCGAGAATTTCGTTCGCCGTTGCCAGCGGCACTGATTCGCGGGTGATTCTGGATACCGTTGGCGCCGAAAATTTGATGGGGCGAGGCGACATGCTGTATCAAGCAGCAGACGCGATGGCGCCACGCCGCTTGCAAGGCTGCTTTATTTCTGATGATGAAGTACGCGCTATTACCCAGTATTGGAAAGACTGGGTGATCATGCAGAAAGGCCAGGCTGGGATCGAAGAACGGCAGGTCGCCCCCTGGGAACGTGGCTTAACCCGTCGCGAATTCCTCTCTGAGACGGATCCACTGCTGGAGCAGGCGATTTCTATGGTCATTGCTGATCAGGAAGCTTCGGCATCCATGATTCAGCGCAAATTGGGAATCGGTTACCCACGCGCCGCGCGCATGATGGACTTGCTGGTTGAACTAGGCATCGTGGGCGATTTCAAAGCTGACCGCCGAAGCCGCGAAGTATTGATCAAACCAGGCGAAGACCCGTTCAAAGACTTGATTGACAAGCGGATGAATAAAGCCTGATTCGGTAAAGCCAGGCTTACAAAAGCAAGCCGCTTGCTTGCCCCGGCACTTCTCTAATCAACCTGAACAGTAGAAAAACTAAGCGACAGGCTGGATCAATTCGGGCGAATCGTATCCGGCGCGGTTGACGGCTTTTGACACATCATACGCGGTCAGCGCATCCGGCTCAAAAGGCCGCAGCAGCCCCTTGAGTATACCGGCAGGAACGTCGTCTGCCTGAAGCCACGTCGCGTAATCCTCAGGATGCAAAATCACAGGCATCCTATCATGAATACTTTTCATGAATGAATTTGCAGAAGTCGTGATGATGGTAAACGTAGGCATATCGCGGCCTTCGCCATCGCGCCACACTTCCCACAATCCCGCCATCGCAAACAGCGGTTCCTGCTTCACGCGAATAAACATCGGCTGTTTGCCCCCTTCACGCGCCTGCCACTCGTAAAAGCCGCTGACAGGTACAAGACAGCGGCGGCGCTTGAAAGCAGCGCGAAATGCGGGTTTATCTTCTATCCCTTCAGCGCGGGCATTGATCATCTTCGCGCCGATAGAAATATCTTTTGCCCATGAGGGAATTAGCCCCCAGCGGTACATCACCAGTTGATCGGGGTGGTCATTGGTGATGACTGGTACAGACTGGGTTGGCGCAATGTTAAAACGCGGAGAAAACGCGATGTTTACCGGCGCTAAATTGAACTCGTGTTGAATGACACTGGCATCTACAGTAATCGCAAAACGTCCACACATCAACCAGCCCTCATATGCCTAAAGCCCGTAATACTTTATGAGAGAAACCGGCTGTTTGTGATGCCTAAGTTAGCGCTTACCTCGTCCTTTCGCGCTGTTTTCATCATGCCCCAGTTCAGCAATTTGCCGAACCATCGCCAGCGCCGCTAGCCCTAGCGTCAACAACTCGCCCGTTTTAGGCGAAGACGGCTGGCCAGTTACCCGAACATCTTCTTCAGCAGTACGGGTAAAGAAGTAAGCAGACAATAGGCCAAATGCCACGCCTACCGCTGCACCGATCGCATAGTAACGGGTTTTCCATGAGGAAGACGGCGTTGGCGATGTTCGCGCAACCACCACCGGGGCAACCGTTTTCTCGTTTGATGCAGATGACATCAGGGTAAATCCTCTCGTTTCTTTTTCTTACGGTCAAATGCCCCGTTTAGCCAGGTTTCCAGAGGGGCAGTTTTAGTGCTTAGGTTCACAGTTTGCTGGGTGATCAAATCAGAAGAATCAACCACTTTATCCCGCGCCGTAATGGTCAACGACTCCAGCTTGTGCATTGGTTTATGGGCGATATTATTCAGCCGCCCCATTCCGTAAACGCTAGCGACCATGATCAAGACAAGCACAAAGGTCAATATCACTAACGGGCATATCATCAGGATCGTGATCAACAGGTTAGCAGTGAGGCTAGTGCGCGGAACCAAAGCAGCGATCAGCGTTAGCACAACTAAGCCAGCAACGCCTAGCAGAAACGGCAGCAGTATCTCTAACCGGTATGTACGCCGAATACGGTTCTGGGTTTTTTGCAGCCGTTCTTCACGCGTTAAACGCATGCTCAGCACTTCCCTCACAGCCAAACTACAGGTAACATTCATTGTACTGACAACTGGAAGCACAAACAACGGAGTTGTAAATGCTAACCCTACGTATCGAGGGAGAAGTTCGTGCAGCGCTTGAAGAAAACAGGCCGGTTGTCGCCTTAGAGAGCACCCTGATTACGCACGGATTGCCCTATCCCGACAACGTGAACACAGCGCTCAGCATGGAACAGGCGGTGCGCACAGGTGGCGCAACCCCTGCGACGATTGCCGTAATCAACGGCGAAATTTGTGTAGGGTTAAGCGCCCTCGAAATTGAACAGCTTGCTCAGGCTGAAAATGTGCGTAAATGCAGCCGCCGCGATCTGGCGATTGCAGTCGCTAGAGGCGAAACCGCCGCAACTACTGTCGCTGGAACCATGATCGTCTCTGCAATGGCCGGGATTCGGGTGTTTGCGACAGGGGGAATCGGCGGGGTGCATCGTGGGCATCCATTCGACGTTTCTGCTGACTTGATCGAATTGGGACGCACGCCCGTTGCCGTTGTTTGCAGTGGCGCGAAATCTATTCTGGATTTACCGCTGACGCTGGAAGTACTGGAAACTCAGGGGGTTCCAGTGATCGGCTATCAAACGGACACACTGCCCGCCTTTTACGCCCGCAGCAGCGGCTTAGCAGTAGATGTGCGCGTGGAAACACCTGAAGAAGTTGCCGCTATCATCAAATCAGCAGGCCGCCTGGGGATGACGCACGGTATCCTGATCGGTGTTCCTGTGCATGCTGCTGATGAACTCGATGCCACAGTTGCCGAGCAAGCTATTGTTCAGGCAACGAATGAAGCCGAAGCGCAAGGCGTAACCGGAAAACGCGTGACACCCTTTGTCCTGGCCCGCGTAGCCGAGCTTACCGGTGGCAAGTCACGGCAAGCCAATACCTCATTTTTAGTGAATAACGCCCAGATCGCAGGTAAGATTGCGAGCGCCCTCGCCGTAAGCGAAAACGAACTGGAAGAAATAGATCGAGACGTTTAACTAGAAATGACGAACGCCCGCTGCACAACCGCTTTCTCCCGTTGAGGCAGCGCAAACACAATCAGCAGCAGTGCTGATATAATCTCGACTCTGATTGGCATGACATTTGGAAAGCAGTGACAGATGCGGATACGCATCGAAGGCAAGACGCCCCTTAGCGGAACATATCGCCCATCCGGCAATTCAAATTCAGCGCAAGCGCTGGTTGCAGCGGCGTTGTTGAGTGAGCAGCCGATTACCCTGAGCAATTTTCCCGATACCCTCAGCGCGCGGCAGATGGTGATACACGCTCAGGAATTGGGCGCAACCGCTATCTGGGCAGACAAAAATACCGTCGTGATAACAGCCAGCCAGCTTACCCGGCGCAGCATTGATCAAGATGAAGCAGATTCATCGGTTGGAACGCTGTTATTTGTCGCGCCAATGCTATGCCGCAGAGGATATGCGCGGCTTGAACTTGACTATCCCTTAAACCGCATTCGCACCCATCTGGACGCGCTGCGCGATCTGGGCATTGATGTGCTGGTGAGCAGCGGTGCTGTTGACCTGAAAACGACCACATGGGAACACAAAGATATTTTGCTAACCCAGACCAGCGTAACCGCAACCGCTATCGTGATGATGCTGGCGGCCTGTTTGGGCAAAGAAACAATCATTCGCAACGCCGCAAGCGAACCGCATATTGAAGACTTAGCCAAACTGTTGAATGCGATGGGCGCGCAAGTTGAAGGGATTGGCTCAAACCTTCTGATCGTGCGCAGGGCAGAAACATTTCAAAGCGCCACATTCATCATCAGCAGCGATCACATCGAAGCTGCCAGCATCGCCGCAATTTGCGCAATGACCGGCGGGCGGGCACAAATCGAAGGCGTGAAGTCCAAGCATATGCGGCTGATCTCTAAAATCTTCTGGCGATTAGGCGTCAATCTGGAACTGGATGACGGCGTGCTTTATGTGCCAAAACACGAAACGCTGACCGTTTCCAACCGTGAAGAGGATGTCGACTCGTCAATCGAAACTGCGCCTTGGCCGGGGTTTCCTTCTGACTTAGTGGCAGTAGCAACAGTAGTGGCTACTCAAACGCGCGGCACCTCTTTGATACACGAAAAACTGTTCAGCAACCGGTTGCTGTTCGTGGATAAGCTCAAAGCAATGGGTGCGCAAATTGTGCTGTGCGACCCCCACCGGGCAATCGTAGTCGGCCCTACCCCGCTGCATGGAACTTACCTGGATACCCCCGACATCCGCACTGGATTGGGTATGCTGGCCGCAGCCCTGGTTGCAGGCCGCCCCAGCGTCATTGACAACGCCCAGGTGCTAGATTACAGCTTCAGCGGAATTATCGAAAAGCTGACATCCCTTAATGCAAAAATCACCGTTGAACACGATTGAGACGCGCATTCTCCAATTTGGAGATCTATCAGTCAGCTTGCGTGTGGCATCGGCTCATGCTGCCAATATGACGCCAGTGCTTGCGCTGCACGGCTGGGGCGCGTCCAGCGAATTAATGCTGCCGGTGCTGGAGCGGCTGGATCATCTGGGTTACGCCGCCTTCGCCCCTGATCTGCCGGGTTTTGGGGCAAGCGCCTTACCGCCCGCCACGTGGTCGGTGTTTGACTATGCGAAGTTGGTTGTGCAGATGCTAGATGCGCTGGAATTGCCTCGTGTGCATTTGATAGGTCATTCATTTGGTGGGCGGTTGGGGTTGATCCTTGGCGCCGATTACAGCGGACGGATCGAGCGCCTGGTGCTGGTAGATAGCGCTGGCGTCCCCAACAAGGCGGCGCTGCGTACCCAGGCGCGGCTAAAGACCTACAAAACAGTGCGCGGGCTGTTAAATAGCATCGGCGCGAAAGGCACAGCCGAGCAGCTAAGCGAGTGGTATCGCGAACGTTACGGATCAGCCGACTACAAAAATGCCGGAGCGCTGCGTGAAGTTTTTGTACGGGTGGTCAACGAAGATTTGCTCCCCTATGCGAAACGGGTCAGCCGTTCTACGCTGTTGATCTGGGGCAGCAGCGACGAAGATACGCCCTTATGGCAAGGCCAATTGCTAGAAAAAACGATCCCCGATGCCGGGCTGGTCACGCTCAATGGCGCGGGACATTATAGTTACCTTGAACGCATCAATGAGTTTATAACTATCGTTGATCATTTCTTCAAATCCACACCATGACGCCTATTCTCATCATTACGTTGGTTGCCATCTGGGGCATCGGTGCTTGTTATCGAGTCTTTTCACTGGTGCGCTTTTATCAGATCGAAGAGTATAAATCGGCACGTTTCACGCGCTGGTTGTTTCAATCTCGCGAACGCTTTCTACCCACGCGCCCGGCAGCGGGGGCGCTGCTTGGCATTCTTTTTCAGCTTTTCCTCGCTGAAGGCGGCATCTTCTTACCAACGGTGATCGGCGTCATTTCAAGCATCGGAGCTGTTTACCCGCCTTCTAACCGCGAAGTCAAGAAAAAATTCAACCCCACAGCGCGCGCCAAACGGCTGCTGGCGATGTCATGCGCAATTGTGGCAGCGTCGGCAGTTCTACTGTATATCATCGCTAATCGGCTGCATCCTCTATCAGAAACCATTACCTTTGCCGCAATCACAGCAGGCGGATTCGCAGTCTTTCTGTTTGCGCCGCTGTGGTTAATCATCAGCAACGTATTGATGACGCCGGTTGAAGCGCTTATGCGCCGCCAGTTTATTAACGCAGCGCGTAAAGTGCTGGAAGAAACCCGGCCTATAGTGATCGGCATCACCGGTAGTTACGGCAAGACCACGACGAAATCGTTTGTAGCGCATATCCTAAATGGTCGTTTTAAGACCTACCCAACCCCTAAGAGTTACAACACGCTGATGGGAATTTGTCTGGCTATTAACCGCGATCTGGCGCACGACCGCAGCATTGAGTATTTCATTGCTGAGATGGGCGCCTATATTCCCGGCGAAATCAAACAAATTGCTGAGCTAACGCATCCTTCGCAGGGCATTCTGGTTGAAATCGGGCCGCAGCATCTTGAGCGATTCGGCAGCATTGAAAAGGTAGCTATCGCCAAATACGAACTCATCGAAGCGCTGCCGCCAGATGGCGCCGCCTATTTCAACTGGGATAATCCGCATGTTCGCGCAGCCTATGAGCGCGGCTACCCGCAAACACGCATCGCCGTTTCCCGTGAAATTGATCCGCAAAATGTGCCGTCAGGCGGCCCGCGTTTCGTTGCTTCTGAAGTACAAGAAACGCTGGATGGCCTAAAGTTTTGGGTCACCGATACCGAAAATGCCGAAACGATTGAATTTACCGCGCCGATTCACGGCATCCATAACGTCACCAATTTATTGCTGGCGACAGCCGTCGCAGTGCATGAAGGCCTGTCTCTTAAAGAGATTGCGCGGCGCGTAAAAATCCTTGAGCCAGCAGAAAGCAGGCTCGCTATTCAGGCTACGAGCGAAGGCATTACCATCATTAACGACGCCTACAGCGCGAACCCCGTAGGCGCCTACAGCGCGTTAAATACACTCAAACTATATCAGGCGGGAAACGACTTCTGATCACGCCGGGAATGGTTGAACTAGGCGAATTGATGGCATCGGAAAACCGCAGGTTAGGCGAAGCGGCAGCTTCAGCAGCAACCGATATTATTCTGGTTGGGGATGAGCAAACCAGAGCCATTCAAGATGGCTTACAGGCTGCGGGCTTTCCAGATGAACGCTGGCGGGTGGTAGATACGCTAAAGGAAGCTATTGAGTGGTATCGGAGCAACTTAAACGCCGGAGATACCGTATTATTCCTGAATGATCTACCGGACACCTACTTGCGCTGAACTATGGAACTAACGCAAACCCTTATGCTGTCTATTGCTGTGGCAGCAATGGCCTTTGGCATTTTTCTCACCTTCATCCCCTTCATTCCCGGTGCCGTAATTGTGTGGGGAATTGCCATCATTACCGCCTTTGCCGATCATTTTGACCGGATTACGGTGCTGGCAGCCATCATCATGACCGCATTGATGATCCTGTGTGAAACCCGCGATTTCTGGCTGCCAGTATTCGGCGTTAAAATGGCCGGGCTTTCCTGCCTTACCTCTATCGGCGCGATGATCGGCGGCATGATCGGCGCATTTGTCATTCCGCTGCCCATTATCAATGCCTTGATCGGCAGTGTGATCGGCGCGGTAATTGTCGAATTGATCAGCGTGCGGAAAATGGCGCGCGGCGTGAAAGCGGGCACAACTGCTGCTACTATATTCCTGATAAGCTACGTCCTTGAACTGGCGGCGGTATTTGCCATCTTTATAGTCTTTTTATTGAGTATTACGCTCACGCAGTAGTTGTTAGGAGCTTGAATGAGCGCCAACCGTCGTCAAACCATAGGCGTCATCTTTGGTGGACGCAGCGTTGAACACGATGTTTCTGTTGTGACCGGGCACCAGATCATGAATGCCTGCGATCCAGCCCGTTATGAGGTTGTCCCTCTCTATATTGACCGCGAAGGACGCTGGTTTACCGGCGCACCACTGCGCGACCTAAAGAGTTATGAGCAGGATATTGCCAGCCTTACGGGGGTTCAAAGCGTCGTCCTCTCTCCAGATATACGCCAGCATGGGTTGATCGTAAATCCGCTTCCATCCGGGCTTTTTGCCAAAAGCCAATCGCTGCGGCTTGATGTTATTTTTCCAACAATTCACGGTTCGCACGGCGAAGATGGCACCCTTCAGGGGTTATTTGAACTGGCTGACATTCCATACGCAGGCTGCGGCGTGCTTGCTTCTGCGGTGGCTAATGATAAGTGGGTTTGCAAACAGGTGTTGCAGCAGAATGGCATTCCGGTTGTAGATGGCCTGCTGATTCAACGGCGCGATTGGGAGCAAGACCCTGACGCAATTGTTGCGAAAATCCTGAGCGAGTTCGCTTATCCCATCTTCATTAAGCCAGCAACGCTCGGTTCCAGCATTGGCATTGGCCGCGCTGAAGACGAAAAATTGCTGCGCGCTTATATTGATGTGGCAACCCAATTAGATCGCCGTGTATTGATCGAGAAAGCGATCACCAACGCAGTTGAAATCAACTGCGCGGTTTTAGGCGATAGCCGCCAGATACGTGCTTCAGTTCTTGAACAACCGATATCGTGGGATCAATTCCTCACTTACGAAGAAAAATATTTGCGCGGCGGGGAAGGTATGAAAAGCGCGGATCGCATTATCCCCGCCCCACTAACGTCAGACCTGACCGAACGCATTCAGAAAATTGCCTGTGATGCCTTCAAAGCGATTGATGGGCGGGGCACTGCGCGCATAGATTTTCTGGTGCGCCCGGATGAAAATGTAGTATATCTAAATGAAATTAACACCATGCCCGGTTCAGTGGCGCTGTACCTGTGGCGGGAAACTGGCATGTCAGCCGCGCAGGTGATTGACGCGCTGCTTGCGCTGGCGCGAGAAGCGCAGGCCGAAAAGCGGCGCAGCACCTATAACTACAAAACCAACCTGATCGCGCTCACGGCTTCACGCGGCGTGAAAGGGATGAAAGGGGCAAAGTCTCCCCGTTCCAGCAGCTAATTGTGCATAAATTCGCGCGCAAAGAGTGTCTAGCATAAAATCTCGATGTAGTAGCGATGAAGGTGAGAGGAAACACGCGTGCAGTTACTAATACGTGTCAGCGTCGGACTACTGGCAATAGCCATGATTGCAGGCTGCTCGCGTGAGCCAGAAGTACTGGTCATGGCGGCAACCAGCACACCGCAAGGGGCGATTGTCCCTACTCGCGCCCCAACGCTGACTGTTGAAGCAACCGCAACCCTTCCGCCAACCGACACCACAGCGCCAACGCTTACACCAACCGTAACCGATACTGCTGATGCCAGCGAAACGCCAGCATCCACTGATACGGCGACGCCCACTGTAACGCCTGAAGAAGTAGAAGAGACACCTGCCGCCTCTATCCTGACGCCAACAGCATCTACGTCTGCTGATGACGCAGATGGAGACGGCTTGAGCCTTGAGCAGGAACAGGCCGCAGGCACAGATCCGAATCTATCAGATACAGACCTCGATGGTTTATCAGATGGCGATGAAATTACCCTCTGGGGTACCAATCCGCTGGAAATTGATACTGATAACGACCTTCTGAGTGATGGTGAAGAGGCTATTACTTACGGCACAAGCCTCACCCTCAGAGATTCAGATAATGACAGCTTATCAGACGGTGATGAAGTACAGATCTACAACACCAATCCCTTGCTACGAGATACCGACAGCGATTCTTTAGAAGACGCTATTGAAGTGCAAATAGGCACTGACCCTACTTTGCTGGACACAGATGGAGACGATCAACCCGATGGCATTGACCCGTCACCGCTGATTAACAACGCCCAAACCAGCACGCCGACCATAACCCCTATCCCGCTGATAGACACCAGCGGACTGCGTTACCTCAATTCCACGGCCTTTATGCCCGCCTCCATTTCCGGCGCAATTTCATTGGGCGATGTCGTCACCGGCTCAATCACCAATGAACAGCCATTCGCCTTGTACTCATTTGAGGCGGCGCCCGGAACAGAAATAAATATCACTATGGAAGGAAGCACGTCAGATGGCAGTGACTTCTATCCACGAATTATGGTTGTTGACCCCAAAGGGCGCGAAGTTGCGCGCACGTCGGACTACAGTTTCGATCCGCAAGTAGCCATTCGCGGCCTGACGCTGGATGAAGTTGGCGCATATATGATCGTCGCTTCGCGCGTCAGCGGCCAGTTTGGTTATACCTCTGGCAATTACGAACTGGGGGTTGACCTAAACGCGAGCGGCGGCACGCAGACGGGCATTATCAGCGAGCCGATTAACTACAATGATGACGTAACCAACACGATTGATGACGAACACAAACAGCGCGTTTACACCCTTCAAGGGCGCGAAGGAGATGTCATCACAATTGAGATGACTGCCCAATCTTCAGATCTCGATCCGCGCATTCTGATTTCAGACAATCTGGGGAATCCGCTGGCAATTAACGACGATGATTATGAAGCACGCTCTTTTGACAGCACAATCGCTACCTACACGCTTCCGCGTTCAGGTTATTATTCCATAGTAGCAACCCGTTACGAATCAGAAGGCGCATATAGCGGCCCGTATCGCCTTCTTGTCCAGCTTGATTCGCAAACCCCCGTTGGCGAGCCTCATGCTATTGAAGCGCCGTTAGATTTCATCAATTCAATTGCGCTGCGCACTGATCTCGAATATTATGCCGAGTTCTCGGCTGGCGATTCAGTTGACGACGATAAGAATGAAGTGCGATTGGATGCCCTGCTGACGTTTTATCTGCCGCCGTTGGATGCCGATTTTGAATTAGGATCAGCCCGCCTGGAGCTTGCCCCGTGTATTGAACGCAATCAGGGTTTTGCCGCGCTGGGCGATCTTTCGATATTAGAAGATGCATATGGCTCGCTGGGCGACAACAATGACTTTACACGCCCTGCGCCCGGTTCAAGCCTGCTCGCGCAAACCTCTAGCTGCGACGTGATAGATATCACTGATGCGGTTAGAAACGCCTATGCTGAAGGCCGATCCATGCTGCAACTGCGGCTTACTTTCCGCACGCCTACGATGAACGGGCAGCCAGACAGTATCGCTTTTACGCCCCGTTTGATCCTTGAACCTGCTGGATGAAACGATAGCCGATACCGTATTCGCTCTGAATATAGGTCGGATTTTTAATGTCTGGCTCAATTTTGCGGCGCAGATGAGATACATAAATGCGGGGGTAATGATGTTCGCGCGTATATTCAAACCCCCATACCTGCTCCAACAACTGTTGGAAGGTAAGCACCACGCCGGGATGCTGCACGAAAAGCGCCAGCAGTTTGAATTCAGTCGGGGTTAGGCGAACTTCGTGATCATTGATCCGCACCCGCCGCAGGGGAATATCCACTGATAGATAATCGTCCTGATATGCAGTTGGTAGGTTCAGGTTTGGATCATAGGCATTTGCGCGCCGCAGCAGCGCCCGCACCCTTGCCTGAAATTCGTTTGGGCGCAGGGGCTTAATCATGAACTCGTCAGCGCCAATATTCAGCCCCTGCACGATATCTTCTTCACTCACGGCGTGCGCGGTGATCATCAGGATCGGGGCATTGGAAACTTCGCGGATGCGCTGGCAAACAGTGCGCCCATCCATAAGCGGCAGCGCAATATCCAGCACCACCAGATCGGGGCGGTGGGTGTTGAACATGCGCAAGCCCTCAAGGCCATCACGGGCGATCATCACCTCGTAGCCTTGCGTTTTCAGGTCAAGCTGTAACATCCGCGAAAGTGATTTGTCGTCATCAATGACAAGGATATTCGCAGTCATCGTTCCAAACCTTTGCAGCCCGATTACTCAGGCCGTGCGATTATCGTTTGTTTATTTTAACATGCACGAGATGAGGTTGCGACGATTGCGCGCAATCTAATCGGTGGTGGTTCGCCGTTGAGGAACAACCAGCCAATATGTTATCCTTGCCACACTCGCAAAATGCAGGCATCAGAGTGCCATACCAATCCAGCGGCGGGCGCCGCAATAACGTACAACTTGGGGTAGGTCAATCCATCTGGGCAGGCACGCCACCCCCAGCCATTCCAGAGCGTGTGCTGGACGGGATTCCCGGCTTTCTTGCGTGGCTGGCGCTGCTGCTGTGCGTTGCTGCCGCCGTCGCCTTTCCCCGCACGCTGTTAATCATTGCTGTCGCTTTTGCGGTATACAACGCGATCCGTTTCGCGTTGGCGGGCATCGCTAACGTGATCGGGATGAAGCAGATTAAAAAATGGGAGCAAATTGACTGGTGCGAATACTATCTCGCCCATAAAACTGAGCTGGCGCTTGAATGGGAAGATGTACAGCACGTTGTCATTGTCCCCAATTACAAGGAACCGCTGGCTGTACTTGAACATACATTAGATAACCTCGCGTGCCAGCATCAAGCCTTTGAAAAAATGACCATTGTGCTGGCAATGGAGGCGGGTGAAGAAGGCTGTATCGAAAAGGCTGAAGCCCTGCGCGCCGCTTATGCCAGCAAGTTCAAACATTTTTATTTCACGGTGCATCCACGCGGTTTGCCCGGCGAAATGCAATGTAAATCGGCTAATGAGGCGTGGGCGGCACGCTGGGCAAAACGTAAGCTGGTAGATGATCTGGGGTATGAAATCGATCACATCGTGGTAACTACGATGGATGCTGATACCTTATGGCACAAAGATCATTTCTACTGCCTGACAGCGCTGTTTGCCCTGAATCCGGATCGCGGACTTCGCTTCTGGCAAGCGCCGATTCGCTATCACGGCAACATCTGGGAAATCAATCCGATGCTGCGTATCGTCAATGCCTATTCGACGGCATTAGAGCTGGCCTATCTTGCCGCGCCATGGTGGAAACCGCTGCCAATGTCCTCGTATTCCCTTAGCCTGCGTTTGCTGGATAACAGCGGCTACTGGGATGCCGATGTGATCGCTGACGAATGGCACATGTATATTAAGGCATTTTTTGCGCGCGGCGGCGAAATTCAACTTGAGCGCGTTTTCCTGCCCTTTCTGGCGCAGGCCGTCACCGGAAATACGTTCTGGGAAGCGCTGCGCAACCGCTATTTGCAAACGCTGCGCCACGCATGGGGCAGCAAAGAAGTTGGCTATATGGTCGCCAAGATGTTGGAGCATCCCGAAATTGAATTCGGGCGCGCTTTCCGTCTGCTAGTCCGCATTTCACACGATATCTTACATGCAGGGCCGGGGTGGGTGATTATGACCATCGGCTCGCAGCTTCCATTCCTGTTTCATCCTGAACTCTTGCAATCCATGATCAATGAAGGATTTCGCAATCCGGTATTCATCATGATTCAGTTTGCGTTCCCGATCATCACTTTTCTGGGCATCGTGTTCTGGTATCAGGATGTGCTGGCGCGGCCGCCAAGGAATCAGAAGCAGACTGTTGCCGATCGTATATGGACGATCCTCAGTTTCCCTGCCCTGCCTATCCTGACGCTGTTTTTAGTTGCATTACCTACACTGCAAGCGCAAACCCGTTTGCTCATTGGCGCGCCGTTGCAATTCAGGGTTTCCAAAAAGGCATAAGCTGCAACCATACGCGGAAATATGCGGTATCACTGCGGTTGGCTTTCATCACGAATATGCTATAACCTAGCGCCATTCAATTACTTACATATGGAGTCTTAAGCCAAATGGCAAAAGTCGGATATATCGGCCTCGGCATTATGGGCGGCGCTATCGTCCGCAACCTGATGAAGGCCGGGCATGAGCTGGTGGTACACAATCGCAGCCAGGCAGTAGTACAACAATTGGTCAGCGAAGGAGCTGTCGCCGCCACTTCGCCCAAAGAAGTGGCCTCGCAGGTTGAATTCGTGTTCACCAATCTGCCAGATACACCAGACGTTGAGCAGGTAGTTTTGGGCAAGAACGGCATCATTGAAGGCGCGCATGACGGGCTGATTTACATTGATAACAGCACGATTAAGCCGGAAACTGCCCGCACGCTCTATGACCGGCTGAAGGAGAAAGGTATTCAGGCGCTGGATGCGCCGGTTAGCGGCGGCGATGTTGGCGCGCGTAACGGCACGCTCACCATCATGGTCGGCGGCGACGAAGATGCTTTTAAACGCGCCGAATCGCTATTTTCAGGCATGGGCAAAGCCTGGGTGCTGGTAGGCGATGCCGGTGCCGGCCAGATTGCCAAAGCATGTAATCAGATTATCGTTGGCGCGCAAATGGCGGCGCTTGCGGAAGCGTTAATCACCGCTCAAAAGGCGGGCGTAGACCCGATGCGCGTAGTAGAAGCCATCAAAGGCGGCGCCGCCCAAATGTGGACGCTGGATGTAAAGCCGCCGCGCCTGTTTGCCGGAAACCGCAATCCCGGCTTCAAGGCTTATATGCAGCACAAAGACTTAGGCATCATTATGGATACCGCCCGCACCTACGGCATCCCTTTACCCGTCACCGCCGTGATACTACAGCTTTATGCAGCAATGCTGGAACAGGGCAACCGCGAATTGGATAACAGCGCGATTATCAGCGTTTACGAGTCTCTCGCTGGAATACACCTAGACGAGCCGCTCCGTGAGTAGCGTATAATAGTCGCATCGAATGTAGGATCAGAGAAAAGACAAACAGCACGTGAAAGAACGAGTTCAAAAGTTGATGGCGACTGCCAATGTCGGCTCCCGCCGCGCTTCCGAGCAATTGATCGAGCAAGGACGGGTGCGCGTAAACGGGCAAGTCATCACATTAGGCGATAAAGCTGACCCCGATATTGACGTAATTGAGGTAGATGGTCAGCGTCTGCGTTTTGACAAGCTGGTTAAACGCTATATCGCTATCTACAAGCCCAAAAATGTGGTATCTACCAGCGAACCGCATGAGAACGATACTCGCAAAACCATTTTTGATCTGGTGCCAGCAAGCGAGCATATGTTTTCAATCGGGCGGTTGGATGCTGACAGCGAAGGCCTGATGGTGCTGACTAATGACGGCGATCTGGCAAACCGCTTGACGCATCCCAGTTATCGCCACACCAAAACCTATCTGGTCACGGTGCAGGGCGTGCCATCTACACAAACATTGGATCGCTGGCAGCGCGGCATCGAGCTTACAGAAGACGATGGTCGCAATGTGCGCACAGCGCCCTGTGTCGTACACATGGTTAAGAAATCTGGCTCGGTCAGTGTGCTGCGCGTGATCATGACCGAAGGCAAGAAACGCCAGATTCGCCGTGTCGCCAATGCTCTGGGGCATCCAGTCGGCAAACTGGTGCGTACAGACATCGGCAAGTTATCCATAGAGGGCTTAAAACCCGGCGAATATCGCGATCTGGATGAAGAAGAAATCGAACAATTAAGCACCCCTTCGCCAGAGTTCAAGGTTTCGCGCCGCCCTGCCCCACGCCATCGCACCGATAGATCAG
This sequence comes from Chloroflexi bacterium OLB15, assembly GCA_001567085.1. GTDB lineage: Bacteria > Chloroflexota > Anaerolineae > Aggregatilineales > Phototrophicaceae > Flexifilum. The sequence goes on along the minus strand of LMZS01000053.1, from coordinate 414 downwards.
AAGACGCCCGCGTCGTTCCTCTGGCGAGCGTTCAGAACGCAGCTTCAAGCCGCGCGCTGAGGGAGATCGCCCGCGCCGCAAGCCAACGAATCGCCCGCCGCGTGATTCCAAACCGCAAGGCAGTCGTTCAGGCGGTGGTAAGCCCCGCGCTGGCGGCGCTCCACGACAAGAAGCCCGCCATAATGACGAAGAAGAATAAATCGCCACAAGGACGATTGCTTTGAGCGCCACTGCTGTATCTACATCCGTTCAAGAATATGTTGCCAGGCAGCCTAAAGTTGCCTGGCGGCGCAATATCATGCGCGCCGCTATACGCACCATTCTGTTCAAAATGATTGCGCGAGTCACAGTCATTGGCGAAGAAAATATCCCCGCTGCACAGCCCGCTATTATAGTGATCAATCACATTTCGCT
>LMZS01000052.1 GCA_001567085.1 Chloroflexi bacterium OLB15 | reverse complement strand
AGTAGGGAGCGAAATATGGCTGGCTTATAATGCAAGTGTCAATCGGCGGGTACGGGCGATGGAAATTACAAGCGGTCAAACGATCAAAGGTTATGAGCTTCGAGAACGAATTGGCACAGGCGGGTTTGGCGCAGTGTACCGCGCTTATCAATCTACCGTGGAACGTGAAGTAGCCATCAAGATCATCCTACCCGGCTTTGCCAATCATCCCGACTTCATTCGACGTTTTGAAACCGAAGCTCGCCTCGTCGCGCGCCTTGAACATCCATTTATCATTCCACTTCATGACTTTTGGCGTGATCCTGATGGCGCCTATCTGGTGATGCGCTGGTTGCGCGGCGGCAATTTGCGCGACGCGCTTAAGGAAGGCGCGTTCGATCTTCCGGCGGCGGCGATGCTGCTGGATCAGATCGCGGCAGGGCTTTCATTCGCGCATCGCAATCAGGTGATTCACCGTGACTTGAAACCCCCGAATATTTTGTTAGACGAAGATGGTAACGCTTATCTGGCGGACTTCGGAATTGCCAAGGATATTGGCGATCTGAAAGAGCATATGACTCAACCCGACGCCATTGTGGGGTCGTTCGATTACCTGTCTCCAGAACAGGCGCGTAGCGAGCCGGTCACGCCGCAGACGGATATCTATGGTCTGGGCGTGGTGCTGTACGAAGCTCTGGCACAGCAGCATCCATTTCCCAACATGACTCCTGTAGAGCGGTTGTACAAGCATCTGAATGATCCATTACCCCGAATTGAAACGTTGCCAGCAGCAGTGCGGGATGCGATCAACGCGGTGATTCAAAAGGCGACCGCCAAAAATCCGGCAAATCGTTATGGCGATGCGCTGGAACTGGCAGCAGCTTTTCGTGAAGCCGCCGGTCTCGCTCGCAGTCAGGATGCAGATCGCCTTGTGGAAATGCTGACGCAGCGTGAGCAAGAGGTTTTGCTGCGGCTGGTAGATGGGCTGTCTAACAAGGAAATTGCGCGAGAATTATTCGTGACTGTAACAACAGTCAAATGGTACATCAAACAGATTTATGGGAAGCTGCGGGTGCGCAGCCGCGTTCAGGCGATCATCCGCGCCAGAGAACTTAAGCTGATCGTAGGCGGAAACGATAGCTATGAGAAGGTAGAGAGCGCGCAAAATACCTATCTCGCCGAGCCAGAAAATCCTTATAAGGGATTACGCGCTTTTCAGTCTGCTGATTATCAGGATTTTTGGGGGCGTGAGAAGCTTACGCAAAAGCTGCTCAAACGCATAGCTGAAGCAGGTGGTTCAGGGCGTTTCCTCGCCGTGATCGGCCCCAGTGGAAGTGGAAAATCGAGTTTGGTCAAAGCCGGGCTGATACCGGCTTTATGGCGCGGCGATTTGCCGGGCGCTGAAAAGTGGTTTGTCGTTGAGATAGTACCCGGCATACACCCAATCGAAGCGCTCGAAATTGGGCTAACCCGCGTGGCCGCCAATCAGGCGGGCAATCTTCGTGAACACTTGGATCGTGATATGCGCGGATTATTGCGCGCTGCCAACCTTATCCTTCCCCAGGATGACACTGAACTGGTGCTGGTGATTGACCAGTTTGAGGAATTATTTACGCTCGTAGAGGATGAAAAAGCGCGCAGTCACTTCCTTGATCTGCTCAATACCGCCGTCACTGACTCGCGCAGCCGTGTTTGCGTTGTCATCATGCTGCGCGCCGATTTTTATGACCGCCCGTTGCATTACCCGCATTTTGGTGAGCTTGTGCGGTCACATATGGAAACCATTCTCCCGCTCTCGACGGAAGAGTTAGAACGCTCTATCGTCAAACCCGCTGAACGGGTCGGTGTTCGCTTCGAGGAAGGTTTGGTAGCGAAAATCGTTGGTGAGGTCAACTACCAACCCGGGGCGCTGCCGTTATTGCAATATGCGCTGACCGAACTGTTTGAGCAGCGTCAGGGAAGGCTGCTCACGCACGATGCTTATCAGGCTATTGGCGGAACTGTAGGGGCGCTGGCAAAGCGTGCCGAAGAAATTTATGCGGGGCTGGATGATGCTGGCAAAGAGGCGGTTCGCCAGATGTTTCTGCGTCTGGTGACGCTGGGAGAAGGGGTAGAGGATACCCGCCGCAGAGTTCCACGCGCAGAGTTGATGGCAACCACTGCCACGCCTGAATTGATAGATGAAGTGATTGATACCTTCGCCGCCTACCGCCTGCTGTCGTTGGATAACGACCCCGGCACGCGTTCGCCCACAGTCGAAATGGCGCATGAAGCGCTCATCCGCGCATGGGAGCGGCTGCGCGAATGGGTCATGGATTATCGTGACGAGATCAAATTGCAGCGCCAGGTGGGCGCGATGGCAGAAGAATGGCAGGCCGCTGCTCGTGATGCTAGCTTCCTGGTGCGCGGCATCCGGTTGGATCATCTGACTGAATGGGCAAAAACAACCCGCCTCGCCTTAACCGGCACAGAGGTGGCTTTTCTAGAGGCAAGTATTGCCGCGCGTGTGGCTGAAGCTGAGGCAGAAACAGCGCGCGCCGCGAAAGAACAAGCTTTGGAGCGGCGTTCGATCAACCGCTTGCGTGGGCTGGTCGCAATCTTGATTGCTGCAATAATGGGCGTATCCCTGCTTTTGCTGCTCATCGGCATTCAAGCGAACTCGGAAAGAGAGGCTAGGGCGCAGGCAGAAGCCAATGAAGCTGCTGCGCTTTTTGCGCGCGCCACCAGTGAAGCCAATTTGCAGCGCGCTGAGGCGCTGCGGCTGGCGAGCGATACCTACAGCCTGCTTCCCGGCAGCCTTGATAACGCCGAAATTGCTGCGCTTTTAGCGATCCGTTCGCTGAATATCGTATATTCGCCTCAGGCGAATGATGCCCTGCTTGACGCGGCACGGTTGCTTTATGGGGAAGCAATTTACCCCCGCCCCTATGCCAGCTCAGAGGTACTGTTTTACAGCTTTCCGCGCTGGCTGCCCGATGGCTTAAGCAGTCTGATCGTCACGCAGAACCATACCGTCGAACGCTATAACCTGGAGATGGCAACCAGCACCACCCTCGTCAGTGATACTGGCAATCCAATCATTGCCGAATTTTCCCCGAATGGCGATCTTGTGTTGATCGGCTTTGCTGATGGCAATACGTGCGTTTACAACCTTGAGACAGGGGCGCTGATGCTGACGCTGAACGGGCAGCCCAGCCCTGTGACCAGCCTCGCCATGAGCGATGATGGAAATACGATTGCTACAGCGGGCGAAGACCGGACGCTTTGGTTATGGGACGCTGTTTCAGGTGACCTGCGCCAGACGTTAAGCCTGACCGATCTGGTGTGGGGGTGGATGGATTTTTCACCTGATAATCGCTATCTCGCGGTGCCAAAAATTGACAACTCGCTTGATGTGATTGACGTGCAAAGTGGCGAGATTCTACAGCAGATGGGCGGCGGTCTTGATCGCCTTGAGACAGCGGTATTTTCGCCTGACGGCTCCATGGTACTTACCGCAAGTTCGGATGGCAGCGCCCGCTTGTGGAACCCCGAAACTGGCGCGGAAATACGAACATTTTCCGGCCATCAGGCTGCGGTTGCTTCTGCCTATTTTTCGCCGGACGCGCGCTATGTGCTAACTGCTTCGCGTGATGGTACTGCGCGGATGTGGGATATCAATACAGGGGAAGAAGTCCGTCATTTTTCCGGCCATCATGGCGGCTTACGTTATGCAGGCTTTTCGCCAGATGGAACCCGGATCGTCACAACCAGTCCGGAGGAAAATACATGGCGGGTATGGGATGCCCAACCAGGTCATGCGTTTGATCGCGTCATTGATCCTCAATTTGGTGGTTACTACAGTTGGGGGGCGCGCTTCTCGCTCGATGGGCGTTGGATGATCACAGGCTTTGCTGAGAAGACCGGTCTTGGCTTGTACGATGCTCAAACCTTTGAATTTGTTCGTGATATTGATCCGGAAGGGACATATATTGCCCCGTTCGCGCTCTCTCCCGATGGCCGCTATGTTCTAGGCGTCGCTGATGAGGATCGAAGCAATATTCACCTGTTGCTGATTGAGTTGGCAACAGGCGAAGTTCGGCAAACTTATGTGGGGCACGAGGGGCGTATTCTTGATGCGGCATTTTCGCCTGATGGGCAGCAGCTAATAACTGGCAGTGAGGATGGCACAGCCCGCCTCTGGGATGTCGCCAGTGGTGAACAGCTTCACTTGCTAACGCACGACAGCGGCGTATCAGCAGTTGGTTTCAGTCGGGATGGTCGCAGCGTGTTTACAGGCGCTTACTCGGCAGGTGTCGTGTATCAATGGGATGCCCAAAGTGGTGAGAATATCCAGCAGTTCACTGCTAGCGCGGCCGCGATTTATCACCTTATTGTGTCATTGGATGGCGAGTATGTGATAGGTGGCGGAAACGGGGGAGTCACGGCCTGGAATATCATCTCTGGCGCGCAAACATGGGATTATCACGGCGAAGGCTTTTCTGTTGATATTGCGGCGCTTGCGCCCGATGGCAGTGTTCTGGCAACCGCTGGCACTGACGGCATGCTTCGCCTGTGGAATCCTGAAACGGGCGAAGTGCTTCGCCAGTTAAAAGGGTTTGATGCCGTTCCTTACTCACTTGATTTCTCGCCCGATGGCAGCCGCCTGATCACTAATGGCGGTAACGATCAGTTACAGCTCTGGTATCTCAACTGGCATGATTTGGTATCACTGGCTTGCGCCCGCATCTTCCGTGATCTGGATGCTGAAGAACGCGCCGCGTATAGCATCACGGATGCTAGCCCGACCTGCCCACAATTTGAAGCTTTGGAGGAATGAAACCGGTAGGGGCGATCCTATAATTTGCTGTCGCTCCAATTCATGTGCTGCATCTATCAGTAGTTAGCACGTATTCACAGTTTTACAGTCAAAATAGTTTCTGACTCCTGTCCAACTTGATTAAGTTCAAAGGAAACGACCATGTATGCTCGTAAGCTGCTGCTTTGCCTGATTCTCGTCTCGGTTTGTCTGTTTGGTGCGCAGACCTTAGCTGCTCAGGCGCTAACCTGCGACGGCGCGGTTGATTATGCTGCTGAGGGCGCGGAGCTTTATACGGCGGGGGATTACGGCGCTGCTGTAGATGCGTATTATTGCGCTCTGGATAGCGAACCGTTGAATACTGACTACCTGTTAGCGCGTGCGGAAAGCGCGGTGCTCTCGGGACGGTACATGGATTTCTGGCATCCATATGATGTGCTGGCGACCTATTTCCCGGAGGTGCTTACGGCACGCCTTGAGGAACTTCGCGCCCAACATGAAGCGAATCCGGCCGCTCTTGATACGCTCTTACTGTCCGTGACAACCAGCTTTTATGTGGCTGATCCGGAAGAGTACGAGGAGAATCTGCATATGCTGTTGCAAGCCGCGCCGGACAACGCATTTGCCAACGTGCTTCAGGGTGAAGATATGTTTTCGCTTGAAGGCGATTTTGAGGCGGCGCGCCCGTATTATGAGCGTGCGCTGGAGCTTGGCTCAGAGAATGCACACATCTGGGGCTGGGTGGGGAATGACTATGCCTCTGGTGGTGAACTGGATTTGGCGTTGGAATACCTGAATCATGCCATTGAACTTTCACCGAACACCGCCAAATTTTATCAAATCGTCAGTGAAACCCAGTTCAACTACATTGGCGATCGCGAAGCCAGCGTTCCGCCTGCGCTGCGAGCTGTCGAACTTGATCCCAATGATTGGATCTTGATCGTCAATCTGGTCATCATGGCAAACGACGACGAATTAAGCGCGGCTGATGCTGCGCCCTTGCTGGATCGTCTGGTCGCGCTGCTTCCTGAGGGAACACGCCTGGTTTCTGTTTTTCGTATGTTGGGGTATCACAAGCTGGGAGATGATGCGATGGCTGCCGCCGAACTCGCCCGGTACAGTGATATCAACAGCGAGAGTGTGACGGATGGAGGAGGCATCACCAGTGATCATACATCTGAGGGGGAAATGACCTACGGGCAGGTACTACGCTATACCATTCCGCTGGCTGAAGGCGAAAGTATCATGGTACAGGCGCGCAACCCTGAGGCGGTTATCAACCCCATTATCGCGATCATTTCGCCAGCAGGTGAGGGGGTTGCTATGAGTGATGATCTCGGCGCTGAAGTTGATTATGCTACGTCAGCGATGTTTACAGCCGCAGAAACCGGCACTTACACGGTATTCGTTACCCACGACTACTTTATGGAAGATGGGACGATAGAGGTTTCTATAGAAGACTCCTAGCTTCTATCGGCAGGTGAAACGAACTGGTAACATCGCTGAAAGGCGAACCAGCGTTGAGGAAAGCCGGCACATGAGTTGATCAATGCGCTGGCTTTTTAATTTGCGTTACCCGAAAAATGTGGTCTGTTTGACCCGTATTACGCCGCAGACGGAAATGGCGCGGTACATACCAACCCGCAAACGACAACAGGCATTCCCTACCTCACTCAGATGCCGCCTGGTGTGGTGCTGCGCATGTGCTGAACTCATGCTGACTCTTTATAAACACAACCCACACGGTTACATCAAAATTACCTGAGAAATGAAAAACCGCTTCAATGAACGAAGCGGCTTATCAAGGGATGAACAATTTCTTGACCCTAACGGGACTCGAACCCGTGTTTTGGCCTTGAAAGGGCCACGTCCTAGACCGCTAGACGATAGGGCCGTATTGCAGGGGGTACTATATCAGTCGAGGGAGATTGCGTCAAGACAAAGCTTCGCCGTGTAAGCCGAGCGCCTCAGCAAAACGCGCCAGGTCGCCCGGGCGCTCCAGCCCTAGCCGGTGGCGCAGCGCCCAGCAGTTTTTGTACCTGATGCGCTGGCAGCTCACGCGGGCCGCCTAGCTGCGCCGCCATGAACAATGTTTTTGCGCTGTGTTCAAGCGTTTCCAGCCGTAAATAAGCATCCCATACGCTGCCTGCAACAGTTAGCGAGCCGTGATGAGCCAGCATGATCGCGTCATGCTCAGCGATCAGGTTGCGTATAGCGTCGCGGTTTTCGGCGCTGGCAGGGGTCGCATAGGGTGTTGTTGGAACCATCCCCAGGATGATCACTGTTTCAGGGATGATGCAGCGGCGGAAATCATACCCGACCAGCGTTAGGGCGACGGCTGTTTGCGGGTGCGCGTGAACGACGCCTTGAACGTCTTCGCGCTGGCGATAGCATTCCAAATGCATCAGCACTTCGGATGTTGGAACCAGATGGCGGTTCGCGTCATTCGGTTCATCAATGCGGTTAGCATCCATGTCAACGATGATCAGTTGATCAGGACTCATGAATCCTTTGGCTAAACCGCTAGGCGTTGACAATATGCGGTTGTCATCCAGGCGGGCGCTGATATTGCCAGCGCTGCCATCAATGTACTGTTTTTGGTGCATTAGCCGCCCGATTAAACAGATTTCCTCGCGCAGCGCTTGTTCTTTGGCGTTCATATTGTTTGAATTTGTCCTGTAACTTCATAGGCCATCACACCTTCAGCGCGGCCTTTTACTTTAAGCTCACCCAATGGGATCAATTTGAAGCGATCAGGCAGCAAATCTTTGGTTGCCTGGCTGGTTAGAATACGCCCCCCGCTGGTAATTTGCTGCAAGCGGGCGGCGAGATTTACAGTATCACCAACAGCGGTGTAATTCATCAGGTCTGGCGCGCCAACATTGCCGACGACGGCTTTGCCAGTGTGTATTCCCGCGTTGAAACGCATCCGGAATTCTGGCGGGAATTGTTCGTTAAATGAAGCCAGCCCCGCGCTAAGATCGAGGGCGGTTTGTATCGCCCGCAGCGCATGATCGGGCTGCTGGAGAGGCGTGTTATATAACGCCATCACGCCATCACCCAAGAATTTATCTACGGTTCCACCATGTTCGCGAATAGCATTGACGATCATCGTATGGTAGGTGTTCAAAACCGCCAGCAGTTCTTCAGGGTCTGCGCGTTCAGAAATGCTGGTGAACCCTTCAAGATCGATGAATAACACCGTCACTTCCTGAAGCGTGCCGCCAAGCTGCACCTGCTTAGGGTTACGCAAAAGCTGCTCAACTACAGCGGGAGAGACAAAACGTTCAAACGTATCGCGAATAACCTGCTGTACGGCGCGCAGTTCATCAGTTTCTTGCTTGCTGCGCAGGCGGGTGCGGATGCGCTCCATGAGTTCGCGCGGGCTGTAAGGCTTGGTGAGATAATCATCTGCGCCCAGCTTTAACCCCTGTACGCGCGAATCGATATCCGCCAGCGCGGTGAGCATCAAGACCGGAATGGGAGCGGTCTCAGATTCCGCTTTTAAGAACGAGATCACTTCAAATCCGGATAAACCAGGCATATTCACGTCAAGCAGGATGAGGTCTGGCAGGCGTTCGCGGGCAAGCCGCAGCGCTTCGTGGCCGTTGGCCGCCTGCACAATATCAACATTCATCGAACTTACGATATCAACCAGAAGTTGCCTGCTGTCAGCGATATCATCGGCGATGAGGACGAGCACTCACAACTCCTTAAAACGCAGGTAGTGATGAAATAATCCACTATGCAAGACGATGCTTGCGCTAGGGTAGCTCAGATCAGAAAAATGGCGCGCAATGACCTGTAGCGCCATCTTGCCTAATAAAATTGTACACGCTATTTGCAGGTCTTACACTGAATTCTAATAGCCGCGATCAGGGCTTAAGCCGCGAGCTTCGCAGCCGGTTGATCAAATCCTGCTCGGCAGGCGTCAAACGGGCAGTCTGACGCGAAGGTTCTTCCGCCGGGTTCATGCTGCCAGTCAGCGCCTCAAGACCGCTCAGAGCGTCATTTGAAAATTCGCGGGCGCCGCATACATCACAAATCACCGCGTCCATCTCTGGCACGCTGATGAATAATCCGAATAGGACATTGGTAAACGTCGCGGTTCCTGGTTTCATCAAACCCACGAGGCAGTGTGGGCAAGTGAGAGCGTCGTTTTGCTGCATGATGTCCTCCTTACAGGTAGGTCTAAGTCAGCCTGGGTAAGCAATCTGGGTCACTAAACCCCAGTCTGACGGAGGCCAATAACGGATAATGGCCTCGCCCACAATCCGGCTGCGATCAACTGCGCCGAATTCGCGCGAGTCATTGCTGTGATTGCGATTATCGCCCATCATGAAATACTGGTTTGGCTCAAGCACCAGATCGCAATAGCGCGTGCAGGTGAAGGGAATACCGTCCTGATTGATATAAGGTTCGTTTTGCAGCACGTCATTAACGTAAACTGCGCCACGTTCCACGCGAATATGATCGCCCGGCAGTCCAATCAGCCGTTTGATCAGCAGCGGGTTACTGCGCGAGTCATCATCTCCCGGCGCGTCAAAGACCACAATATCGCCGCGCTGTGGTTCGCCCAGCAAATAATTGACGCGGCTGACGATTAAAAATTGCTCAGCCACGAAATTAGGCTGCATGCTGGGGCCTTCAATATAAAAGCGCATCGTCGCCAAATTAACGGCGGTGAAGACCAGCACAATCAACAAAACAAGTTCAAGGCGTTCCCGCCAGACGCCGGTGCGATGCAGCTTGGGTCGCAGGGGCGTTTCAACTGCGTCTGTTAGCGGCGGTGTTGGCAGGATTTCGAGGGAAGAGTCGCTCAATGTGTACCTTCTTGATACCGTTGTTTATTATACATCTTCTGTGCGCGCCTTCACAATCCAGCAATTTGCGCCAGACCTACGTATTGCCTACAATTTCGCCCATGAAAAACCGAACAGATATTCGCTCTGAAATCGCCCGCCTGCGCCGCGAAAGAGCCGAAGCTCCAACCCGTGAAGCGCAAGAGGGGCTTGCTGCTGTTCTGGATGGGCTGAACGCAATGGGCGCGCTGGAAGCCCTGCGCCAGAAGCGCTTTAACCGGCTTCTCGCCAGTGGGCCAAAGGCCGTGTTCGGTATCAATGCGTTTCCCTGGGTGGGCGCGGTGATCTGGCATCGCCCGCCGGGCTATCACGGCTTCAAAGTCTTAACCATCTACGGTACGTGGGCGTTTCGGGAAGCTGATGGCAGCACCCCGCTGATAGTAATCGGCACAAAACGCGCGCTATATGCCGTAGATTTCTTTGAAGCCGAAGCATATATGAAACTGATGAAGCGCGATTACAGCACCTATTATAAAGATGATGGTAGTCCGCCACTTCATGAAAGCTGGCTGTGGTCAGCACCGTATAATGCTGCGGATAGGCTGGCGCAGCGTGTCCAGTTGGCGGAAGCCTAGCGCGGTTTGTGTAAGTCAATCCGGCTGTCACGGTATACTTTTAAGATGATAAATATCGCTGAAGCGCTTCCCTTACTCATTCACTTCTTGAACAAAACAACCGGCTCAATCGTTGTTTTCGAGAACGCCGTTCCTCTGGCGGGTGGCGCATCTCGTGAAATGGTCTTGCTGACCCTGACGATTGATGGCGTGACCGCAAAATACGTCTTGCGCCGTGACCCGCCAACCCAGATGAACGAACAGTCTCTCACCCGCGCACAGGAATTTGAGGTGATGTCTGCTGCTTATGATGCAGGCGTGCGCGTGGCGAAACCGCGCTGGTTGTGTGAAGACCCGGCGGTACTTGGCAGCCCCTTCTTCATCATGGATTATGTTGAAGGCATGGGCATTGGTCGCAAAGTGGTAGCCGCGCCTGAACTGGCTGAAGCCAGGGCGGCGCTCCCCCGGCAGATGGCAGAAGAGCTGGCAAAGATACACGCGCTATCCATTGAAGATTTCGATTTTCTTCCGGCGCCGCGCCCCGGCCATTCCAGCGCCCGCGATGCAATCGCCATGTGCTATGAGGTGCTGGACACCTTACAAGTGTTTAATCCGGCAATTGAAGCGGCTTTGCGTTGGGCAGAACGCAACGCGCCTGCCGTTGAAACGTGGTCTTTTGTGCATGGTGATTTCCGCATCGGCAACCTGCTGGTGAATGAAACAGGGCTGGCGGCGGTGGCTGACTGGGAATTTTGTCATGTAGGCGATCCTGATGAAGATATCGGCTATCCCTGTATGCGCGATTGGCGTTTTGGGATGGGGCATCTGCGCTTTGCTGGCGTGAGTGATCGCGAAACTTTTCTTCAAGCCTATGAAGCCGCCAGCGGGCGCAAAGTGAACCGTGATTCGGTGGATTTCTGGGAAATTCTGGGCAACATCCGTTGGGGGGTGATCTGCCTTGCACAGGCTAACCGGCATCTAAGCGGGCGTGAATCGAGTGTGGAACTGGCGAGCATCGGCAGGCGATCTGCCGAGATGCAGCTTGAAACCTTGCGGTTGATACAACAATTTGGGGGTTGAGCGGTGTATGACCGGCCAGATGTAAGCGAGTTGATTGATGCTGTGCGTCAGCACCTTGAGCAGCAGGTGATACCGGCAGTCAAGGATGATCCGAAGCTGTATTTTCAAACGCTGGTTGCGGCCAATGTGTTGAAAATTGCGGGGCGCGATCTGGCGCTTTCTGTGGAACAACTGCATACAGCATGGGATCGCTTGAATGAATTGCGCGGTGAGGCCGTCCCTTTTCCGCCCAACGAGCAGTTGGCGCACAGCGAAATGGGCTTACGCAATCGCGACTTATGTGCTGAAATACGCGCGGGTGAATGGGATGATCCTGCACAGATGAAACCGCTTCTTGCAATGGCGGCAGCCAATACCGTTGATGCTCTGCGCGTTGCCAATCCCAAATTTCTTGCGGCGCTTGAAGAAGAAGCAAAGCGTGAACCATGAAACGGTTGAACGGATGGTATATCCCCGCAGTGATCGCCCTGATCTTTGCCGTTGTGCTGGCTCTGGTAGGCTGGACTACCGAATCCGTTGAAGGCCAGCTTTTTTACTGGGGCTATCTCTTCTACTCCAGCGCGGGCTTATGGGTCGGCATCGGCATCTTGTTCATCGCCCTGATCATGCTGGCATGGTGGTTCTTGGGCGGCATTTTTGAGAGTTTAGCCCGCTTTAAGCCCGGTTTGGGGGCAGGGCTGTTGATGCTGGCGGCGGCGGTGATACTGCTCGTGGGCAGCTTTCCATCGCTGTTGGTCAGCCTGCGCCACCGTGATTCCGATTCGGCAGGCGGCTATCGTTACCAACTGGCTTTCAGGCAGATCATTGATGGCGAAAATCAATTCATCCTCTACGAATGTGATTCGCTGGGGCTGATCTGTGATGCGCGCTACATTTCCCGTTCGTATAGCGTCGAAAACGCCAGCGGTATGACGACTGGCGAATTGCAGCCCGCTTCTGATGAAACCACTATCAATATCGTTGTGAACGGTGAAACGATCCGTATGCATCCGGTACGGTGAGGCTGAAGCGGTTGGCCGCAGGAATCAGCGGGGAAGGCGGCATCCCGCCATCCCTTTAAGCAGCTGTAGGTTACATACCGTCACGTGCGCGGAAGCTGATTCGTATAGGTGTACCTTCAAACGGAAATTCCCGCCGAATTTGATTTTCCAGAAAGCGCCGGTAGGTAAAATGCACCAGCTTGGGATCGTTGACGTGAAACAGGATCAACGGCGGCGCGGTAGCAACCTGCGCGGCATACAGAATTTTCAGGCGGCGTGATCCCCGTATCGGCGGGGTGTGCTGCTGCATAGCATCACGCACGATCTGGTTGAGGCGGCTTGTTGGAATGCGGGTATAGCGGCCTTCATATACTTTATTGGCAGTTTCCAGCACCTGATGAATGCGCTGCCCGGTGAGCACGCTGATGAAGATAATCGGCGGGTCGGGCAGGAAATTGAAACGGTCGCGCAGGCGCTGTTCAAACTCGTGCAGTGTGTTGCTGTCTTTTTCAAGCGCATCCCATTTGTTAACGATGATGACAATACTCTTGCCTGCATCCAGCACATAGCCAGCGATATGGGTATCCTGCTCGGTAATCCCATCGGTGGCATCTATCATCAGCAAGGCAACATCGCAGCGCTCAACCGCATCCATCGTGCGGATCACGCTGAACTTTTCTACACCCGGCTCGATCTTGCCGCGGCGGCGGATGCCAGCAGTATCAATCAGCGTTACCTGCTCATTGTGATAGGTGATCGTGCTGTCAATAGCGTCGCGAGTAGTGCCGGCAACCGGGCTGACGATCACCCGATCTTCGCCTAGCAGGCGGTTCACAAGGCTGCTTTTGCCCACGTTTGGCCTGCCAACGATGGCGATACGCAAATGGTGATCTTCTTCGGGTTCGTCAGGCAGGGCAACCAGATTTTCGATAGAGAAGTACACGGCATCGAGAAGATCGCCCACCCCCAGCCCGTGAATCGCGCTGATCGGGAATACTTCGCCTACGCCCAGGCTGTAGAATTCCAGTGCTTCATCAGACCGTTTTATGTTGTCCAGTTTGTTGACGGCAACGAACACCGGCTTCTGGCTGCGGCGCAGAATTTCAGCGATTTCTTCGTCTGCGGCAGTGATGCCGGAAATGCCGTCCACGACCAGAATCACGGCGTCGGCATCATTGACCGCCAGCAGCGCTTGAGCGCGAATCTGCGGGACAAAATCGGCGCTGCCTTCCGCCAGTGGCGATTCATCACGAGAGCCTTTGGGCTGATACACCTCGATTCCGCCGGTGTCTATCACCCGAAAGACCGAGCCGCGCCAGTCAAATTCGGAAGCCAGCCGGTCACGCGTGGTGCCGGGAATCTCGTTGGTCACGGCCATGCGTTCGCCAACAAGACGGTTGAATAACGAGCTTTTGCCGACGTTTGGCCGGCCAACCAGCGCGATGATCGGTTTACGCGCCATAAGATTGCAACCTTACTCACACTTGAAATACAAAGGCGCACAGATCGTGCGCCTGAGGCTTAGATGCTGCTATTTTACAGGCTGCGAATGATTTTTTGAACTGCCAACTGGCGTGACCGGGATGATAGAGAAATGTTCGTTGAAACCTTTGCGTCCGGCTTTTAATCCCCGTTTGCTTCGATGGTTGTCTCTGGCGTTCTGCTGTTGCTCACAGTGATAACAACCTCGCTTGGCAGGATGCTGGCCGAGATCGCCGGGTTAGCCGTAGTGATCGGTGTGCTGATCGGAACGCGGAAAGTGCCGGTTTCAGAGAGCGATCCGACATCTGCCACCGCCCGTAGTTCGCTGGTTTGCAGGGTGTTCAGCACTGGCTGCGGCCCGGTCAGAATCACGCTCACCGTTTGCGGCTCCAAAACGTAAGAGAAGCCCTGCCGCCTGCCGGTAAGTTCAAGTGATACCGCGTCAAATTGGCGGGTCACAATCTGCGCCTCAACGCTGATAGATACAGTAACCTGCTGTGTAGACATCGGAACAGCGCCGGTAATCGGTATTTCTATGTTGGCGATCTCAACAAAATCACGGGTGCGGTTATCAAGGTTTATCGGCTCAGTAAACGCGGTATCCGGAAGTTCATCTGGAACATCTGCGGGTAAGCTGACATACAAAATTTGAGGATCGTACTCGATTGAGCCTAAGAAATAGCCTTCAGGAAGCTCGCCGATCAACTGCGGGCGTACAGTTAATTCCCAGATGCTGTCACTCTGCTGCAAATTGGCGGTCACGCTCACCGTTTGCGGCGTAATCGTCACATCGTCAACTTCAATGCCATCTACATTCACCGGAATCAGGCGCACATCCGTTGTATACGTTGCGCGCTGGTTTTCCAGATCCAACGGCACTTCAGCGGCTACCACCTGGGCAATGGCGCTCTCTGGCCCCCGAACTTCAGCCTGAAGCACGTCAAATGTGATGCTGGCGATTTCTACGTCTGGTGGCGGCGAGTTGATGATATGCTCGCGTATCGGCACAAATTGCGCTGCCTGTAACTCCAGCGTAACGGTGATTTGGCTGGGTGAGATATTAGCCACGCGCGCGCCTCGCGCGGTGGTTGCCGTCAGCGGGACGACATGCGTGCCGGTAGACATGCCCGATAGATCAGCGACGACGATCACATCATCTGCCGTCAAAAGCGTGCGCACGCTTTCAGGCCCTTGCAGGTAGACGCTGGCGGTATTGGTGAAGGAACTATCATCAGTAATGATCAGCCCCGCATCTGGTTCTACGCGAATAGGAACGCGCTCGGTCAGCCGCCATTCAATGATCGGGTCGTTTTGCAGAAAAGCAATAACCCAGACGACGAATGCCAGCGCCAGACACCCGAGGAACCAGAAAAAGTTATTGAGAATAATTTGCTGTCGTGATCGCTGCTGCTGCATCAAATATTCTTTTGCGTCTCTTGCGTTCTTGGGCGGCCAGACACCACATTGATCGTGTCACGAAAACGTTGTAGAAGCGAAGTAGTTTCCTTGCTTTCGCCATAATAGAGCGCGGTCAGGATGGTACGCAGCCGGCTGCTATCCAAACGGGTAATCAGCCGGCCGGCATTGGCGATAGAGATGCGCCCGGTTTCTTCTGAAACCACGACGACTAAGGCATCACTCACTTCGCTCATGCCGATAGCTGCGCGGTGGCGTGTGCCTAGTTTAGGGCCAGTGGTGATACTGCGCTGGCTGCTAAGGGGAAGCACACAGGCGGCTGCGGCAATCCTGCCTTCGCGGTTGACGATCACCGCGCCGTCATGAAGTTCAGTTTTGGGCCAGAAAATGGTCAACAGCACCTGTGGCGAAATTTCCGAATCTAACGAAACGCCGGTGCGAATATATTCCTGCATCCCGGTCGCGCGTTCCAGCACCACCAGCGCGCCATGCCTCCGTTCAGAAAGTCGTTCGGCGGCGGTGCAAATCGTTTCAATCAACTGCTTGCGCTGGTCATCGTTTGGGCCACGATTGAACCACAACCCGGCGCGCCCCAGCCGATCCAGCCCTCGCCTGATTTCTGGCGCGAAAATGACCGGGATACCGATAGCCAGAACGGTGAGCAGGTTTGCAAGCAGCCATTGCAGCGCGGTCAGGTTTAGAACCGCCGATAGCACTGCAAACCCGATGATGAGCAGCGCCAGCCCGCGCAGCAGGTTCATGGCCTGCGTGCCACGTATAAACAGGCTGGCGACGTAAAACACGATCGCGACGATCAGTACGTCAATCAGCGAATTTAGTGAGAAACTTTGCAGCGCGTACAGAAAATCCAAGCGGTTTTAACCACCTAACTGAGTTAGCAGTTGCCGGTAGTCCTCTATGTGTTCTGGGCCCATGCCGATGATTTGCCGAATAGTATTGGCCGCCTCTCGGTGTAGCCCCGCTTCTAATTGCAGTTCGCCAAGCGCGTCTAACTGAAGGATTGCCTCGCGTTTACGCCCCAACTGCTTGTAAATTGAGGCAAGGCGCGAGCGCAGACCAGTATCGCTTGGGTAAATTGTGACCAATTCTTCCAGAAGCTGCACGATGCGGGTAACCTGTTTCTGTCGGGCGTAGATGCCTAACAGCTTATCAAGCCGCCGAATTGCTTCTACCGGGTTGCCCTGACGGTAGTTCAGGTCAACCAGCATTCGGTGAGCGCGTTCATCTTCCGGCGCGAGGGCGATAATTTCCTCATAGGTCTTTTGAACCCGCCGCATGTCAAGCCGCGTTAGGTCAATATCGGCAATGCGGTGCTTGATGCGTACCACTTTCTCGCTGGAAGCATTCACCTTACTGGCGATACGTTCGGCCAGCGCGTAGGTCTCGCGGGAAACGTCAAAATTGCTCAACTGATGATGGGCATCTGCCAGATCAATATATTGATCCAGCACCTCATCCCAGCGTTCTTCATTCTCTAATAATCCGATCAGGGTTTCGCGTACAGAAATGTCCAGCGGCGCAAGCTCCAGAACTTCGGTCAAAATGGAGGCTGCGCGGGCATTTTCGCCGCGATACAGGAACGTTTTTGCAACCACATTATATTTTTGAATCGCCTGCCGTACCCGCTGCTCATGCATCATAATTTCGGCCATGCGCACGTGCACAGGCAGGTAAAGCGGCGAGAACTCGACTGCGCGGTGAGCCTCGTCCATCGCCAGCGTATATAATCCCTGACGCATATACCGGTCAATCAAAGCTACCGACTCGGTGAGCTTGTCGCCGCGCTCAGCCGCCAGAATATCAATGACGCCTTTCACCCCCTGCTCGCGAACTGTCTCTTCAATCTGGCGGCGGGTATCGGCAAGGCGCGTGCGCCATTCTTTGCCTTCGAGATAAGACATCAGGCGGCGGCTGATACGATATTGCACTTCCTCAGGCTCGCGGGTGACGCCTTGATGCAGTTCTGCCCAAACCCCAACCAGATCAGAGGTGCTTTCAGGGTCAATATCTATGGTTTCATCTACCGCTTGCATCGTTTGCAAAAGGTAATCTACCGATTGGCGATTCTTGCCCAGTTTAGCGTAGGCTTGCCCGACACCATGTAACGCGCCTGCGGTAAAATCGGGAACGCCGATCACGCTGTCCAGCCGCTTTATGGCGGCATCCGGCTGATCGCGGTACAGCAGCAGCGCGCCTAGATTCAGCTTAAGCGCGGGCAGGTTCAGCCGGGTTTCGGCTTTTTGATAGGCGGCAATAGCTTCGTCCTGCAAGCCCTGTCGCTGGGTTTCCATCGCCTGAAGCATATCGGCAGTGGCATCGGCGGCGTTGCCTTCCATCACAAACAGCGCAAGCGAGGCGAGGGCGTCACGGGTAGCTTCGCCTAATGGCCCAAGCGGATCGCTGGCTTGCCCGCCGCCGTTGAGCGCTCTCTGCTCGGTGGTTGCGCGCTTTTGTTCTCGGTCAAAGGCCGAGAGTCGGCCAGTCGTTTTTGCGCCTTCATCTTGTGGTGGCATGATCCGGCCACCGCTTTCCAACGCGCGTAAAGTGTTCAGAACCAGCGAGTTTTTCTGGTCAATCTTGAGCGCGCGATTGGCGGCTTTAATGGCTTTGTCGAAATCATTGGTGCGCTGGAAGTTGTAAGCCAGCATGAGATATTCATGGATGGCCTTCTTCTTATCCCCAATGCGTTCGTAGGCCTGTGCAAGTTTGGCGTGAACAGGCACGAGTCCGGGGGTTAGATCAGTAGCGCGCTCCCAGTTATAGATAGCTTTGTTCAGGTCGCGTTGGGTCAGATAAATTTCAGCGACATTGACGAACTGCTGCGCGGCTTCGCGCAGGCGCCCCATACGCTCAAGGACATCGGCGCTTTTTTCCAGCGGGATCGGGTCTTGCGGCGCAAGCTGATGAGCGCGGGTATATACCTTCAAGGCATCTTCAAGACGCCCAATTTCCAGCAATCCTAGCCCAAGATGAATATGCGCCTCAGCGTCATCCGGGTATTCACCGATGGCACGGCCATAATTGGTAACGGCTACCTGCCAATCCTGATCCCATGCGGCGCTGTGACCGGCATTCATGGCTTGTTCGTAGGCTTGACGATTTCCCGGCATCGTCGGTGCTCCTACTCAGTGACCTGCAAAACGAAGTTGTCTTGCTCAGGCCATCAATTTTACAAGGATGGCCTTTTGTGCGTGCAAGCGGTTTTCTGCCTGATCGAAAACGACTGAATGCGTCCCGTCCATCACCTCATTGGTCAATTCCTGCCCCCGGTGCGCGGGTAAACAGTGCATGACGATGGCATTACGGTTAGCGTATTTCAGCAGGTTGGTATTCACCTGATAGGCTTCAAAATCTTGAATACGGCGCGTGCTATCTGCTTCTTGCCCCATGCTGATCCATGTATCCGTGTAGATCACGTCTGCATCGCGAACCGCTTTGACTGGCTCATTAAACGCCTCAAAAGAACTGCCATTCGCGGCAGCAATTTGGGCGATGCTTTCGATGTTGTCTTCGGAAAACTCATAGCCGGGCGGCGTAGCGATTGCGAAATGCCCGCCCGTATGCGCGACGGCTTGCGCCAGCGAGAAGGCGACATTGTTACCGTCGCCCACGAAAGCGACGCGGCGGCCTTCTACGCGCCCCAGATGATCCTGAATAGTGAGCACATCAGCCAATGCCTGACAGGGATGCTGTGTATCGGTGAGGCCGTTGATCACCGGGCAGGTGGCATATTGTGCCAGCTCAAGCACAACTTCATGGGCGAACACACGCGCCATGATGCCTTGCACGAAACGCGAGAGCGAACGGGCAACATCGCCGATGCTTTCGCGCTTGCCTAGCCCAATCTCGTCGGGGCCAAGCATTAAAGCCGCGCCGCCAAGCTGATTCATGCC
>LMZS01000051.1 GCA_001567085.1 Chloroflexi bacterium OLB15 | reverse complement strand
CCAATGAACGATTCCCGCCGTACAATCTCGCCAGTGTAGCGCCCGCGCCTGCGCCGTAGCGCCCGCACGCAAGTTCGCTGATCAACCCCGCCCAGTGGCAGCCCCAGAATGATGGCAAACAGCAGCGGCAGGCCGATCAACCGCGCCACCGCCGCCGCAAGTGCTGAAAGCGCGGCGCTGACGGCGAACACGATTACATAATCGGCAAGTGTAGCATTAAAGAACTTGTCTTCCACGCCGCGCACGCATTGTTTGCAGCGGTAGCCAACAGGCGTAGGCACAGCACATTCGGCGCACATATAGCGGCCACACTTGTTGCAGCGCAAGCTGGTTTCACGCTCAGGATGCACGCTGCAATAGTGAATTTCTTCAGTTTGTTCAGGTGTTGCGGTAATTTCGGTACTCATCGAGGTTCGTTACTTACTCTTGGTTCTAAACGATCTAATAGAGAGCGATAGAAATAAGTCTTTTCACGCAGGCGTACAAAGCGCGCGGTATGCTGGCTGGCCTGTACTCGCAGTATATCATTGGCTTGAAATTGAAAGACGTTTACGCCATCTATCGCCAGAAAAGGATGTATCCGCATCTCTTCAATACGCAGGTCTACATCCGCGCCGCGCGGCAGCACAATCGAGCGATCCAGGCTAAGATGCGGGGCAACTGGCACAACCAGCAAGTTACGCAGTTCCGGCGGCAAAATCGGGCCGCCGCTGGCAAGCGCATAAGCGGTTGAGCCTGTCGCCGTCGCTACGATTACGGCGTCACAGTTATAGGTTGTCGTCCAGCCGCTATCAATGTAGGCTGAAACGCGCACCAACCCCATTTCGCCACCACGACTGACCACCACATCATTCAGCGCATCCAGCCGCAGCAGCTCAACCCCATCGCGCAGCACAGACGCGGTGATCATCATGCGATCTTCTATCCAGTAGCGATCTTCCCGCAGCAAGGGCAGGGTTTGCTCCCATTCATCGGGGGCAATCTCGGTCAGGAAGCCCAGTTTGCCCATGTTCACGCCCAACACAGGCACGCTGGCAGGGCCGCACACCCGCGCCGCGCGCAGCATCGCGCCATCACCGCCGATAGCGATCACCATTTGCGTGCCGTCCAGCGAAGCAGCAAGCTGTTCTTCTGTCCATGTCTCCAAAAACCACGTGTCAAAGCCATGCTGGCGCAGGCTGGCAGCCATTTCAGCGCCAACTGGCACAGTTTGCGGGCGAAGCGGGTGGGCAAGAATGCCAAAGCGCTGTAAGGTCATGCCCGTAAGTCTACCTATGCCCTTTCAGGGATGCCATAACGTTGCTAATTTTAGCACATGCGTACTACTATATCAGCATCTACTCGCATACCAGAGGTGAGAAATGAATAAGCAGGAATCACTCGCCAAAATTGAAGCCAGCCACCAGCAAATTTCCGCCGTGATCAACCAGATCACGCCTGAGCAAGCCGAAAAGCCCGACATTCTCGGCTACTGGTCGGCAAGGCAAATTCTCGCTCACATCACCGCATGGCAGGCTAAAGCCATTGAGATCATTGAAGGCACCCGCAGCGGCATCGAAGTTGAGCAGCCAAACGACGACGACGCCTTCAATGCCGTTGAAGTTGCCAAACGCGCAGGCTTATCGTGGAACGAAACCAAAGCTGAATTTGAGCGTGTTTATCGCCAGCTAGCAGGGTTGGTAGACTCGCTGCCGGATGATATTTACGCGCTGCCGAATGTTGGCTGGTTTCGCGGCAGCACCATCAGCCATTACCGGATACACCAGCCTGATCTGGAAAAGGCGCTTTAAGTAGGGGATACTGCTCACCCTGAAGGTGTTCAGGGTGAGCCTTACGACAGCGAAAACGAATGGGCATTCTCTATCTCGTCCCCACGCCAATCGGCAATCTGGAAGACATCACCCTGCGGGCGCTGCGGGTACTGCGCGAGGTGAAGCTGATCGCCGCCGAAGACACCCGAACATCACGGGTACTGTTACAGCATTTCGAGATCACCACCCCGCTCACCAGCTATCACGAACATAACAAGCTGGCGAAGCTGGATGCGATTTTCGCGGCGCTGGAAAGCGGCGATGTGGCGCTGGTTTCTGACGCTGGCACGCCGGGCATTAGCGATCCCGGTTATGAGCTGATTCGCGAGGCGATTGCGCGGGGCGTTACCGTCACGCCGCTGCCGGGGGCGAATGCCGCGCTAACCGCGCTGATCGGCTCTGGCTTAAACACCGAAACCTTCCTCTTCGCCGGCTTTCCGCCGCGAAAGCCTAAACAGCGCCGCGAGCTTTTTGAGCGCCTCGCTCATGTGCCGCGCACCCTGATCTTCTACGAAAGCCCGAACCGCCTGACCGACATGCTGGCCGATATTGACGCCGTTTTAGCAGATCGCCCCGTCGTGGTTGCCCGCGAACTCACCAAGATTTATGAAGAATTTCGGCGCGGTACGGCGGCTGAACTGCTGGCACACTTCACCGCCACCCCACCACGCGGCGAAATTGTGGTCTTGATTGACGGCGCGCCGCCAGAAACGCCGGTCATTTGGGGCGAAGATGCGGTGAATGACGCGCTGCGCGAGCGATTAGAAGCAGGCGAATCTTTGCGCGACGCCGCAAAAGCGATTGCCAGCGAATCGGGCTGGGATCGCAAGGCGGTATACGAAACGGGACTAAAGTTGAAGAGATCGTGAGATCTCACCCTAGCAATTCATTCTTCGTCCTGTAGAATACATCCTCACTTTGGCAGAAATGATTCTTGCAGGTGTTTTTGCGCCTGCTGAAACTGAGATTAAACGAGGGTTTTGTTCCGATGGCATCTTATCACGGGCCTAAAGCAAGAGTTCAGCGCCGCTTCGGTGAGGTGCTGGCTCCGCGTCCCAAGTATCAACGTATTCTTGAGAAGCGCGGTTATCCGCCCGGCGATCACGGCAAGGAAAAGTCCTTCCGCAGTGGCCGCCGCAGCGACTACGGCATGCAGTTGGGCGAAAAGCAAAAGCTGGCGTTCATCTTCAACATCCGTGAATCGCAAATGCGCCGTTACTTCCTGCGCGCACGCCGCCAACCGGGTAACACTGGCGAAAACATGCTGCGCCTGCTAGAGCGCCGTTTGGATAATCTGGTGTACCGTGCCGGTTTTGCCGCCACCATCTGGGCAGCCCGCCAATTGGTCACTCATGGACACGTGACCGTAAATGGCGCGAAGGTTGACCTGCCGTCGTTCCAGGTGAACCCTGGCATGACCATCGGCCTGAGCGAAAAAATGCGCAAGAACGTGCATGTGGTTGAAAGCGTGGAAAGCCAGGTCTATAACCTGTCTTATCTGAGCGTGGATAAGAACTCACTCAGCGCCACGTTTACTTCACTGCCGGAACGCGCGGAAATTCCCGTGCCTATCACCGAACAACTGGTGATCGAGTTCTACAACCGTCTGGCCTAGTTTGCCGGAAATGCTGTGAATATCTAAACGGGTCGCGAAATGCGGCCCGTTTTTTGTTTTTCCAGCCTTTTGCCCGTTTTCCCCTTTGGCGAATACAGCAAGATGATATTGCTATTCGCTCTCACCTTCCCGCTCTTTCGCAACCTGTTCGCCGTAAAATCGCTCCCATTCGCTCATGAAATCGGCGCTGGGGGATTCGTTATTGGCAGGCTTGTTCACGACCAGATCAGGCCCATGCGCCACCAATTCCGGCACGTTGGCTTGCGGTAAATCTTCCATCACTTTACGCACGAAGAACACCATCTCATTGGCTTGATAGGCGGCATTGAACCGCTGGCTTATCCAGCCCAGCGCAAACAGCGCCACAATCAGCGTGATGATGATGGAGCGATCCCAGGGCATATAGGCCACAATTGAGGCGATGAACAGCGGCAGCAGCAGCGCCGTCGCCAGCGCAACCGGCGTCATGCGGGCATTCAAGCGCATCAGTGTGACCATGCCATCGTTTTCGCCAGCCGCTGAAAACCTGCCATCCAGCACCGCCGCTGAACCTGTGCGCCGCCTGCGCTCGCCCCAAAACACGCGCGTATCGCTGGTCAGGCGAAATCCGGCGGCCAATGGCTGCAAATAATAGCGGCGGCCTTCCTGAAATAAATCACGATGGTGCAAGCGCTTGGTGCTGGGGCGGGTGGCGGTAGCCAGTGTTTGCAAACATACGGCGGGCGGCGCGCCAACCAGCACCGTAACCGGAGAATGCACCTGCCAGAATAGGCGAGCGAGTAAAGACCGGAGGCCGCCTTGAGCCGCAACGATGACCGGAGGTTGGCTCATCACGCCGACCAGCTAGCCACGCTTAGCGTTCCGACTGCGAACAGATGTGGTTCGCCAGACATAAGCGGCGACGGCAAGCACAAAGCTGGCAACGGACAACATTCCAACGGCCGGGGGAATCCAGCGCAAATCTTCCTGAAGCGCGGGCAACTGCGGCGGCGTATCTACCGGCGTCAGCCGCAAAATCAGATACTTATCTGTAATTTCCGTCAGTGCGCGTTCGGTTACGGCAGCCCGGCCGCGCAGCGCTTTCATCGGGCTGTAGACCGAGTCATAAATGTAAGGCGCGGTGCCGTGAAACAGCCGCAGCGCCATCAGGGCTTCGCCGGGCTGGGTCACCCGTTCCGCCATCGCTGTGATCACCCGCGATCCGTATTGAACAGTAACCAGCGGCTGCGCCAGCGCGTTCTGCACCCACTGCGCATCTTCACCCAGCGTAGAAAGCACATACAACTTACGTCCGTGAGCGCGATATTCCATCGCTGAGAAGCGAGGGCTGCCTGTATGCCGGCCGCGCGTGGTCAGCACCAGCACCAGAATCAAATTCATGGCCTCGCCCAGCCCCAACCGGTATACCAGCAAAGGCAGCCGCGCAACAAACCGCGCCATCGAAGACGGACGGACTGCATCAATTCCGTTCATAGTAGGGTTGTCTATACGACGTTTTTTCAGCAAGCATTTTAGCCACACAGTATAGCGCGAAGTTCACAGGAATGAGCAATATTGAGCGACAAAAGCCGCTTATATACCTTATACGCGGCAAACGCCGATACGGTTCTGAATATCTCAGGTTCTGAGTAAAAATAACGTGTCCGGTGTAAATTAGGCTGGGACACGTTACCCGATGCTTACAACTCTTTTATTCAGGACTTTCCCCTCATGATCACTCCCGATAACCGCATTCGCATCGTTGAAGAAAAGTTACTTTCCGATAACTGGGCAATTCTGAAACGCACGACGCTGGACTACCAACGCTCCGATGGCTCGTGGCAAACGCTGGTTCGAGAAACGTATGATCGCGGCAACGGCGCAACCATTTTGCTGTATAACCGCCAGCGCCAGACGGTGATCCTGACCCGCCAATTTCGTTATCCGGCATACGTGAACGGGCATCATGGCTACCTGATTGAGACCTGCGGCGGCCTGCTGGATAAGGACGATCCAGAGACTGCAATTCGCCACGAAGTGGAGCAGGAAACTGGCTATGCGGTCAAAAACGTTCAAAAAGTGCTGGAAATCTTCATGAGTCCCGGCTCTGTAACCGAGCGCGTATACTTTTTCACCGGCGAATATGAGGCCGATGATCGCCGGTCAGAAGGCGGCGGGCTGTTTGACGAGGGCGAAGATATTGGCGTGCTGGAAATACCTTTCGCGCAGGCGATGGCGATGGTAGAAAATGGCGATATAGCCGATGGCAAGACTGTCATTTTGCTGCAATACGCGCAGATTCACGGACTGATGGAACAGCGCGTTCTACAGCCACCTTCCCCATAACGGGCGCGATTGTGACCGCCATTTTCTGCGCGATAGACTGACGACGATTCTACAATTGTTCAGGCATTGAAAAGCGGCGCTGCGCTAAAAGAGGCCCGGTGTGCAATCGAGCCTCTTTGCACGAACATGGCGTTCGCCAGAACGAAATAAACGGCGCAAAATCGCGCCAATCAATTAGTTGGTCGGAACTTCCGCAGGCTCAATTTCGGCCAGCACTTCCCCGATGGAGGTTGCCCAAGAGCGGATAGCATCCCAATCACGGAAATCGCCATCTGGCGCGCGCACCACTTTACTAATGGTTCGCTCAAGCAAGCCCAACTGCGAGGGATCCAGCTTGCCAGAAAAAAGGATTGTGCTGCGCGGGTGTATGAGATCCACCAATTCGCGAATGTCTTCCGGCACGGCGGTCGCGTTTCGCGGGGCGAGCGAGTCATCAGTCCCCAGCGGGCCGCTGGCAAAGACCCAGACGAGTTTACGACTGAGCTGATCTTTATAGCGCCGCAAAAATGAGACGGCTTCGGTTTGCCAATGCCCGGCATAAATGGCGCTGCCAACGACAACCGCATCATAAGGCTTTAGCCCCAGCACCACCGCCGCATCCTTGACATCCACCTCAAAACCACTGAACGAACGCAGCGTATCCGCAATTTCACCAGCAATCTCGGCCGTTGAGTTATGTTTGCTCGAAAATGCAACCAATATTTTCATGTTACTTACTCCGCACTCCATCAAACAACCTATACCTTCATTATAATTTCTCATTTCGCCCGCCAATCACGAAACAGGCCGAATCGTGACAAAGATCATGATAGATTCGGTGATTGGATGGCTTGTGAGCAATGACACCAGCGCGTCATGACGTGGTGAATTAACGGGCGATGAAAATGGAACGCATATCCCGTTATTCACCACACTTCAGCGCGGCGGCGTCACGAATCGCTCATATCCTCAAATTCACCAGCGGGCAAGAGCGATTAAGGTTGTTTGAAACGCCAAGAAATGCATACCAAGGCGTTAGGAATACAGGTTACTGGCTCAAAATCCAGTCAATGGTTTTGGTCGCAAGGCGATCCAGCGCCTGTACACTGAGGGCGATATGCTCCTCTTTGGTATCTTCGATCTTGTTGTGCGAAATGCCGCGCAAACTTTGCACGAACATCATCACCGTAGGCACGCCCGCGCGCTGCATTTCTGGCGCATCGTGCAGCGGGCCGCTGGGCAGGCGATGAGATACGCCAACCGTTTCCTTGATGGCTTCATCACACAGATCAATTAAATGCGGATCGAAGGGAATTGGCTGGATTTGCCAGATGCGTTCCCAGGACACTTCGCATTTTTCTTCAGCGGCGAAGCGTTCGCTGGCCGCCACTGCCTCTTGCAGCATCGCCGCCAACTCGTTCGCGTCCATATTGCGCTGATCCAGCGTCATATCACATTCACCGACGACAGCGGTCACGATGCCGGGGCGGGTGGTCACCCGTCCAACGGTGCAAACGCCATGATGACGCACGGCTATCGGGCGAATTTCCAACCCAAGTTTGGCGGCGGCGGCAAAGGCATCTTTACGCTTGTCCATCGGGGTGCTGCCAGCGTGGGCGGCCTGACCGATAAAATGAATAGCGTTGCGCTCTACGCCGTAAGTGCCAATCACCGCGCCCAACGGCAGATCCATACTTTCCAACACTGGCCCCTGCTCAATATGCAGTTCCAGATAGGCTTTTGCATTCTTCAACATGCGATGCGACTGCTTCATGGTATCCAGATGCACGTTGAATTTGGCGAGCGCGTCGGGCAGCGCTATGCCATCTTTATCTTTAAGATGGGCGATTTCGCTCTGGGGATCAATCGTGCCAGAGCAGGCGCTTGAACCAACCAGACTGCGCCCGAAACGCGCACCTTCTTCATCTGCCCAATCCACCAGCCGCACGGTCACTGGCGGCGTGCCTTCAGAGGCGATACGGCGCAACACTTCCAGACCCGCCAGCACATTCAGGCAGCCATCCAGCCAACCGCCGTTAGGCACGCTGTCCATATGCCCACCGATCAGCAGTTCTTTTTCAGACGCGCCTTTCAGCGTCGCCCAATCGTTGCCAGCCTCATCACGTTCGAGGGTAACCGGCAGGTTGCTCAGTTTTTCATGCAGCCAATCACGGGCAGTAGCCCAAGTTTCCGTCCAGGCTACGCGCTGGGCACCATCGTCGTTGCCAGTAATGGCGCGTAACTCTTTAAGTTCATCTATCGTGCGCTGAGGGTTTAACATCATCAACATCCTTATAGAGAAAATACGGCAACTGCCGCAGCGGCGTTTTGTACCCGATCATAGCAACGAAGCCAGAGATGGCAAACCGAATGGACTAGTCGCGCTAACGATTTTGAATCGCCAGCGCGCCAAAGATGCCCATCAGGGCAGTTGAAGCGCCAAGACACAGAAGGCACAGCGTGGGTGGGCAGATGGGACATGAGAAATCTCCTGCTGAAAGTTAAATCACAACTCAAAAATAGCACAACAGTTCGACCAACAGGTATCCATATTGCCAGCAATGTGATCGCAAATTTGCACTCCAAAAGAGCTGCTGCCTGACGCTTGAGCCATCGGGCTGGAATACGCCTGCGTTTAGGTGGGAAACCGGCAAAAAATGATCTAAGCCGCAGTTGGCGCCCCTTTGCTGAACGGCGGGTTCAAGAGATCGGGCGCGCTTTCGCCTCACCCTACCCGTTGGCGCTATAATCGCGCCATTCGCTTCGGCAAGATTGATTGCAGGCATGACGGTCTTTGACCCTTTAATCGGCAAACAACTGGGCGACTATCAGATCGTTGAGATTCTGGGTCGCGGCGGGATGGCGCGCGTATATAAGGGGTATGATGCGCGGCTTGACCGCTACGCGGCGGTCAAAGTGATTGATGCCAGCCTGCTGGCAACCGAAAACGAAGACGAATACCGGCAGCGGTTTCAACGCGAAGCCCGCGCCATCGCCAAACTTAGCCATCCCAACATCGTGGGCATATACCAGTTTGGCGATTACGAAAACCTGTATTACATGGCGATGGTTTTCATAGAGGGGCGCGATCTGGGGCAACTGCTCAAAGATCGAAATACGACGCTAAACAACGAGCAAATCCTGCGGATTGTGCGCGGCGTTGGGTCGGCGCTGGATTATGCCCATGCTAACGGCGTGATTCACCGCGATGTGAAGCCATCGAATATCATGGTGACGGCGGATTATCGCGCGATCCTGACCGATTTCGGGCTGGCGTTGAGCGTGCCTGAAGGCAGCATCGGCAACACTTTTGGCAGCGCCCACTATATCGCACCGGAACAGGCTATTTCATCTGCCGATGCAGTACCGCAAAGCGATCTGTATGCGCTGGGCGTGGTGCTATACCAGATGCTGGCGGGTAAAGTGCCGTTTGATGATCCCAGCGCGATGGCGGTGGCACTGAAACACCTGAACGAGAACCCGCCGCCGCTGAGCCGGTTCAACCCGAAGATTTCATCACGGGTGGAAGCGGTGGTGCTGCGGGCGATTGAGAAACAGCCTGAGAATCGCTTTTCAAACGGCGCTGCATTCACAAACGCGCTGGAGGCGGCATTCAGCGAACAGCCGCCCTTGACTGCGCCAGAGATACCACGTTTTGAGAATGAAGGCACGACGATTGCGGTGACAGATTCAAATTCATCTGGCAGCGCCGCGCCTGTTTACAAAGGGGAAGAACACGACGCATCCCGATCTAACGGAATGCCGCAGGGACAGCCTGAACCCGTGATCCAGCCAGCGCCGCCAAAAGCGGGGGCTTCGCTGACGCGCGCCGGATGCCTGCGATGGGGGCTGGTGGCGCTGGCGCTGCTGGTTTTGGGGGGAATAGGCATCTTAGCGGTCAATGGGGGCATCCTATCGCAAATGGCGGGGCAGACAGCGCGCAGCCGTTTCTAGCACTGGCAAGCCCCGACCACCAA
>LMZS01000050.1 GCA_001567085.1 Chloroflexi bacterium OLB15 | reverse complement strand
CCGGCAGGCTGTTGACGGCAGCTTCAGCCTCCGCGCCGACGGTTGCCGGGCTGAAGGCAACGGGAACGCCTAGCTGAGCCGACAGCGCTGGCGCAACAGGCGCAAGCGAATACTTAGGATCGGGGCCACCCTTCGGGCGCCCAAGGTGGGACATCAGGATTACTGCGCGCGGCTTTTGCGCCAGAATTGCTTTTAAATTAGGCACTTCTGCGCGGATGCGGGTGTCGTCAGTGATTTTTCCGTCTTCAATCGGGACGTTGAAATCTACGCGCACCAGCACACGTTTGCCGGCGAGAGCGACATCGCGAATCGTTTTCTTATTCATTAGGTTCTCTCACTTCACAGCCATCAGAAAACAAAAGCGGCGAAAGAATCGCCGCTTCGTATGCTTAGGAATGTACTAGAGATTGCTGCCGACCAACTTGGTGACATCGGCAGTACGGCATGAATAGCCCCACTCGTTATCGTACCAAGTGACGACCTTTGCCAACGTGCCATCCATCACCTGTGTGGATTCGGCGTCAATGATGCTGGAACGGCTGTCACCCTGATAATCTTTTGAAACCAGCGGCTCGTAAGACACGCCGAGGATGCCATTCAGACGATCGCTCTTGCTTGCGGCATCAAAGACTTCGATAAGGTCTTCGGTGGTCGTCGGTTTTTCCAGAACGGCCACGAAGTCTACAATCGAGACCGTCGGCGTAGGCACGCGGAAGGCCAGACCGTCAAACTTGCCCTTCAGTTCAGGGATAACCAGCGCGACGGCTTTGGCAGCACCTGTGGTTGTCGGGATGATGCTTTGCGCGGCTGCGCGGGCGCGGCGCAGGTCTTTATGCGGCTGGTCTTGCAGCACCTGATCGTTAGTGTAGGCGTGAATGGTGGTCATCAAGGCGCGTACAATGCCGAAATTGTCATTGACGACCTTGGCAGCAGGGGCGAGGCAGTTGGTGGTGCAGGATGCATTGGAGATGATGTTGTGCGCTGCCGGATCATACTTGTCTTCGTTCACGCCGAGACAAATGGTGATGTCTTCGCCTTTAGCTGGGGCGCTGATGATGACCTTTTTGGCGCCGCCCTGAAAATGCTTGGATGCGCCGTCACGATCGGTGAAACGACCGGTGCTTTCGATCACGATGTCTGCGCCGACATCTGCCCAGGGAATAAGCGCCGGGTCTTTCTGCGAGAAGACCTTGAGTTCGTCTCCATCAATGATCAATGCGCCGTCACGCTTTTCGACGGTGCCCTTATAATGGCCGTAGGTGGAGTCGTGCTTGAAGAGATGGGCCATGGTGTCAATGTCGCCCAGATCGTTGAAGGCTGCTACGTCAATTTCGCCGGGATAGCGTTCCCGAAGTGCGCGCAGTACCAGACGACCGATGCGACCAAAACCGTTAATACCAATGCGAATTGCCATAAGGGTTGCTCCTTTATCAGGCTGTAATCTTGGTTGTTATAACCCTGAATTAAGTCTTTACAAGTGAATCTGCTTCTTTTTGGACGCTGCCATTGACGCTATTTTGCCTGACTTGTGGACGATTTTGCAGCAGCACACCGGCTAATTTTTCCGGGTCGTGCCGCCATGGGCGTTCAACGTCTACAAGATCATCCATCCACACATCGTATCGCTGCAAAATTTCATGATCTTGCGGGATGGGCATTACATAAACCGTATTTTTACCCGCATTTTCCTCCGGATAAGCATTATTTGCCAGAATTACCTCGATCATACCGCGTCCGAGATATTGCTCAAGCGCCAGAACATGATCGGCAACGGAAAAATGGTCTGTTTCGCCGGGTTGGGTGGCTATATTGCACACATAAACACGCAGCGCTTTGGTTGCGCGAAGGGCGCTGCTGATTCCCGGCACCAAAAGATTGGGCAAAATACTGGTAAACAGGCTGCCTGGGCCAAGCACCACAATGTCCGCGTTCAAGATAGCATCTACACTGCCAGCGAATGCCTCTACATTGGGCGGGGAAAGGCGAATCTCTTCAATGCGACCTTTTGCCCCGGTAATCGCCGATTCGCCATGTATGGTCACTTCTTTGCCGCCAATATAGACGCGCGCGATCAAATCCACTTCATCCATTGTGGCGGGGAATACCTGACCCTGAATATTTAACACGCGCGCGGTTTCAATGAGTGCTGATTCCAGGCTGCCGGTTACGCTGGCAAGCGCGCTAATGAACAGGTTGCCAAAGGCATGACCGCCCAGATCGCCGCGATTGAATCGGTGTTGAAAAAGCTGGGTCATCAGACTTTCGTCATCGGCCAGCGCCGCAATGTTATTACGCAGGTCGCCAGGCGGGAGGACGCCAAGATCACGCCGCAGCCTTCCCGAACTGCCGCCATCATCAGCTACTGTGACGATTGCCGTGATATTTGAGGTGTACGGTTTCATCGCCCGCAAAATTGAAGGCAAGCCGGTACCCCCGCCAATAGCAACCACTTTGATGCCTTTATGCCGTTTGCTGTAGGCGTAGGCGGTATCAATGATTCCGGCCGGCTGGTTTTTTCGGTAGGGCAGCAGCAGCCAATGCGCATATCCGAACAGTGACACACTCATCATGAGGATGCCAGCAGCAATGGCGGCAACCGGAAACAACCAGTTTACGGGCTGGTACTGCTGATTTTGAGCGGTGAGAAAGTTGAGGATGAAAAACGCAAATCCGAGTGCTGCGACAAAGATGCCCGCCAACAAAAGCAGAAGCCACCGCTTAATGCCTATGCCGGGCGCGATCCATTTTGCCAGTGATTGGGAAAAGCTAACGCGGGATTTGGTACTCACGCAATCCTCCACAAATAAGATTAGCATTCGCTTATTCGGGAGTCAAAATACAAACCGTAACACTTGTCACCAAACTGATGTTATTTATGTCGCAAAAATGAGTCACCAGCAGAGCTAAGGCAGAACCTGCTAGCGCGACAGCGCCGATCACAATGGCTGCATCAAACCAGAACTGTTCTGGGAACAGGCGGATTAGGGTATCGGAATAGGCGAACTGCCATGTGCCACTGGCAAAAAATACGTTGTGGAAGAAGGTGAAGAAGGCATCCCACGCTACGACCGCACCGATTACGATGGCGGCTATCAGCCCGATGGTCACCCATGCGCCACGTGCGATGGCCATAAACAGGCGGTCACGCTGCCTCTGAAACAGGAAAATAGCGCAGAATAGGAAAATGACGGCCCCGATCAAAGCGAAGGCGTAGGCGGCTTGCGTTACGGTTTTGACATCGCGCATGTGACCCAGTTCCCGGATATTGTAAAGTGTGCCGCCTTCAGGAAAGCTGAGATCAGCCAGCAGGGAAATATCGGCAGAACTGAGCAGGTAGTCAACAGCAATGGGACCGTAGCGAAGGCGGTCTTCAGTCGAAAAGCCGTAGTAATCTTCGGGAAAACCAGAGCGTTGATACTCGATTTGTAGGAATTGCGGGGTCATGACCAGGCGTACCGCTAGCAGCACCAGTAAGACTGGAAAGAGCAGGGCGATGACCCATGCCGCCAGCATCTGCGCCCATATAGAGCGCTTTGACTGCGCTGTTGGCATTACCACGCTCGAATTTGAGGACACGGTTAGTTGTTTCCCTGTAGCTGTTCTGCCCCGCCACCCAGCAGAAAATTGAGCACCAGAGAGTCCACCAGCGTTTCTACAGGCGCGCGATCATCAGTGAAAATAGTATCTGACGGATAAACTGGCACGAGCGTTTCGGTTCCCAGTTGCAGGGTTTGGCGAAGAAGCGGATCGGCGTTTGGCGGCAGGGCATTCAGGTTAGCAAGCAGGTTTTGTTCGCTGGTGGGCTGGTTGGTTGCCACCAGAATGGTGTTGAACGAGAGCGGCACGTCCATCGCATGCACTGAAGGGAATACCTGTAACAGCGTAGCGGTGAGCGCATCTACAAGGCGGCGATCTGTTTGAGTGCGTCCGACATTGATCACCACAGTGCCATCATCGGTCAGGTGAGCGCGCACTTCCTGGAAGAATTCTACAGTGGTCAAATGCCATGGGATATAGGGCGGGCGATAAGCATCTATGCCGATCATGCTGTACTGGCGATCAAGGTGATTTAAGGCGTAACGGCCATCTTCGGCATACACCGTCAAGTTGGGCATCGCTGAAGGATTCATGTCGAAAAATAGCTCGCCTGCTTTGATTATGGCGGGATCAATTTCGATGCCATCAATCGGAACATTTGGATAAACATGCGTGTATTGACGGGCGATGGTACCTGCCGCGAGGCCGATGATGGCGGTGGCCTGCACCTGATCGGGCGCATAAGGGGCAGCGTTGAAATAAGGGCCCGTGAGGAAAAAGTCCCACGTGCGCCCTGTCGCCAAAATGTCCTGATGCCATTGGCTGTGTACGCCCTGACCTTCGTTCAGATACAGGTAGCGATTGCCGTAGTTATCTTCCTGTACTTGAATGTAGTTGTAGGCACTTTCGTCTTCGTACAGCAAAACAGCGTTGCTTAAGGGATCGCGCAGTGAGCCGGACATCACTAACCATGAGAGGAAGGCGATGAGCAGCGGCATGAACAAATAAAGTAAGGCACGTTTGCCAATTTCGCGAAACAGGCCGATGAAGGCGACAAGATACAGCGCGCCAGAAAAGAGCAGAAACGTCGCAAAGGTGCCTAGCTCCGGAATGATCAACAGCACAGGCAAGAAGGTTCCGATCAGGCTGCCTAGCGTGCTGATCGCGTTAATGCGTCCGGCGGTGCGGCCTGTAGTAGCAACATCCTGTACCGCTAAGCGCACGGCAAACGGCGATGCGGTGCCGAGCAAGGTGATAGGAATGGCAAACAGGATGATGACAACCACGAATGAACCGAGTGAGACGCCGACATTCGCATTGACGAAAGCATTTGCCGCGCCGCGTAATACGGGTCGCGAAAGCAGCGGGATAAGCGCGCATAGAAATGAAGCCCAGATCAGAATGCTGTAAAACGTGCGCTTATGTGGCGAACGGTCTGCCCAGCGGCCACCGATAAAATAACCAGCGGTCAGATAGAGCAGAATCAGACCGATGACATTTGCCCACACCAGGTTACTGGTTCCGAACACGCTGCCTAACAGGCGCGAGGCGGTCATTTCGATAGCCAGCGTGGTCATGCCACCAATGAATACAGTCAGATACAGAAAGGTGTTACGGCGCTTTGGGGATGAAGCAGACATTCGATTCCTGTGATTGCAGGCAGGCTAAATGGTGTTCTGGCTAAGCGCGGCGGAAAGATCGTCGCCATAACTGATGGTGAGCGTTGGGATTTTGCCCAACCGCAGCATAGAACGGGGATCATCCACGTTGCCATAGCCACCAAAAGTTGCCGGGTCTAGCAGGATTGCCATCGGGCGCATGCCTTTTTTGGCAAGTACCTGTAACTCGAAAATCCATTCGGGGTCGAGGGATGCGGTAATAGCGATTACGGTTGTTCCGCGTGACATATATGGTGTTTCCAACGACATGGTTTCAGCCAGCGTGTATACCGATTTACTGCGGGCAACAGCCAGTGTTTCCAGGATATGCAGCAATTGACGATGCCCACGCTCCGGCTGATATACCTCGCGATGGGGGACATAGGCGGTAAAACCGAGCGCGCGTTTCTGCTCAACAAAATAGTTTGCCAGCGAAGCCGCGATCACCACCGTGTATTCTTCGGTGCTTTGGGGAATCGCGCTGCCACGTGGCAGCACAGCACCATCGCCGTTGACATGAATTAGTCCCGGCGCTTCAACCAGCGTATGCGCTGAAAAATCGGGCAGCAGCCAAACATCGGTCAGCGGGTCAATTTCAAATTCTTTGACCATCAGGCGATCTTTGCGGGCGGAACTTGCCCAGTGAATACGGTTGAAACTGTCACCGGGGGCATATTCACGCACACCC
Organism: Chloroflexi bacterium OLB15; assembly: GCA_001567085.1. Taxonomy (GTDB): domain Bacteria; phylum Chloroflexota; class Anaerolineae; order Aggregatilineales; family Phototrophicaceae; genus Flexifilum. Next base: position 39,525 of record LMZS01000050.1, on the reverse strand, counting down.
GCTGCGTTAGTGGTGATGGTATGCGAACGCTGACGGCGGGGTTCGCCACCAGAGAGCATATTTGCGGGGCTGTCAAACCTGGGAACAGGCAGCGTTTGTGGGTATACGATGACGTGTAAGCCACCGCTGGTGCGTCGTTCTTTGTTGAATAAGCCAAAGGGATCACCGCTGGAAATACCCATCGGCCCAAGCGTAAATTCGCCGCGCACAATGCACTCGGTATCCGCATACCAGCGGTGCGTAGCCCGCCCGCCAAGCAGCGGAATTACCTGCGAAACTTTGTGACCGGGAAGATCGGAATAATCCTGCACTTCCAGCCACAATTTGGGCAAAAAAGACTTATTGCGAATTTGAAACGCTTCGCCCAGCGTGCGCCCGACCTGCGCGCGACGGGTGCGGGTTTTGCGGCTAACGGTGATGCGGGCAACAGCAAACCATGACCAGATCAACGCCAGGATCAACAGCGTCCCTAGAATAAATGAGAGGCTGAAGAAGAATGCTCGCCCGGTCAGCAGGCCGGCGAGTAAACAGATAATGATGAAGGTGTAGATGGCATTTCGGCGGTTGGGCATGGGCAGTTCTGGTTGTTAGCGAACCGTCGCGCCGGGTACAGGCGTAACTGTTAGCGAATCTTGAACGATCATGCGTGACGACACATCTTTGATACGCGCCGCAGGATTCACGATAATGCGATGCGCTAGCGTCACTTCGGCTAACGCCTTCACATCATCAGGAATCACATACTCACGCCCGGCCATCGCCGCGCGAGCCTGCGCGGTGCGGAATAAAGCTAGCGATCCGCGCGGGCTTGCGCCAATGGCTACATCTGGATGCTGGCGCGTGGCAGTGACCAGATCAACGATATAGCGTTTCACTTCGTCGGCTACGTACACCTCGCGTACACCCTGCTGCGCGGCCAGTAATTCCTGAACGGTGACAACCTGATAGGTGTTTTGCAGCGGGTGAACATGCTGCTGCGCTGAAAGTACGGCGATCTCGTCATTGACAGCAGGGTAGCCTAGCTGAATACGCAGCATGAAGCGGTCAAGCTGGGCTTCCGGCAGCGGAAATGTGCCTTCGTATTCAATCGGGTTTTGGGTCGCCAGCAGCAAGAAGGGTTCTTGCAGATTATAGGTGATGCCGTCTACGGTAACCTGCCGCTCTTCCATTGCTTCCAGCAAGGCGGCCTGCGTTTTTGGAGTGGCGCGGTTGATCTCGTCGGCCAGCACAATTTGCGCCATGATCGGGCCGGGGCGAAATTCAAATTCGCGGTTTTTCTGGTTAAACAGCGAAACGCCGGTCACGTCTGAAGGCAGCATATCTGGCGTGAACTGGATGCGGCTGAAAGTGCAGCCAATTGAGCGTGCCAAGGATTTCGCCAGCATGGTTTTACCGACGCCGGGAATGTCTTCAATCAGGATATGCCCCTGACTGAGCAGGCCTAAAATAGTCAGACGAATTTCGTTACGCTTGCCCGTGATGACCTGGCTAACGCTGTGCGCGATGCGCTCGGCAACTTGCTGTACGACTTCCACATGTTTTTGACGGGCGTTATTCACGTGGTGTTGTTCCTGAGATAGTGTCATTACATAAAATACCGTGTGGACAGATACGCTCAAGTATAACTGAAGTACCCTGTATGTGCAGATTGGTTTGTCTGCGAGCCACCTACGCTGTCTTGCCGATTTAAGTGCGAAAGGTATAATTAGCAAGGCTTGTCTGGAGTGTTGACATGGCAAAATCGCGGACGGAGTTGATGATTGACCGCCTGCGTGATTTGCAGGCTACGACACCCGAAATTGAAGCCTCGGCAGTAGTAAGCGTCGATGGGCTAACCATAGCATCGTCGCTCCCACCCAGTTCAGAAGAAGATCGCGTATCAGCAATGTCTGCGGCAATGCTTTCACTAGGTGAACGTATTGCCGGTGAATTGGGGCGTGGAATGCTGGATCAGGTGCATGTGAAGGGGCAGGGTGGCTACGTAATCCTGATGTCAGTCGGTGAAGAAGCCGTTCTGACAACCCTTGTTCGCGAAGGCGCGCGGCTAGGCCTGATCTTTCTGGATATGCGGCGCACAGCCGACGATTTGAAACGACTCGTGTAAAGTCAAGCAATAACTCGCAGTGTTCGGCGGGAAGGCAAATGAAAGGTCTTTCCGCCGCATTTTTGTTTAGAGGGAAAGGCGGGGGTGATGTCCAATCCAAAGTACATCTTCATCACCGGCGGTGTCGTCAGTTCAGTTGGCAAGGGTGTCACTGCTGCTGCCATCGGCCGTATTCTTAAGGCGCGTGGTTATAAGGTCGCTATTCAGAAGTTAGACCCATATCTGAATGTTGATCCCGGCACGATGAGCCCTTATCAACACGGCGAAGTCTATGTAACCGTTGACGGCGCGGAGACCGATCTTGATGTGGGTCATTATGAGCGTTTCATTGACGAAAACCTGACCCGATCCAGCAATATCACGGCGGGGCAGGTATACAGCAGCATTATTGACAAGGAACGACGCGGAGATTTTCTCGGCGGAACGATACAGGTGATCCCGCATATCACCAATGAGATCAAGCGCCGCGTGGCACTGGTCGGCAGGGAAAATAACGCCGACATCGTGATTGTTGAAGTGGGCGGCACGGTGGGCGATATTGAAGGACTGCCGTTTTTTGAGGCGATCCGGCAGATGCGCACTACTGTGGGGCGGAATGATGCGCTCTATATCCATGTAACCTTTTTGCCGCACATTGGCGCGACGGGCGAATTGAAGACCAAGCCGACGCAGCACAGTGTGATGGAATTACGCCGTCTGGGGATTCAGCCACAGGTGATCATCGCCCGTACCGATCACCCTGTGAGTAGTGATGTGGTGGATAAGATCGCGCTGTTCTGTGACGTAGAGTCGCGCGCGGTCATTCCATTGGAAACCACAGATTTGATCTACAACGTGCCGCTGATTCTTGAAGATTCTGGGTTGGGCGAGTATCTGGTAAGCCAGTTGAAGCTGAATACCAATAAGCCTGATCTCGAAGACTGGCGGAAGATGATCTTCAAAATGCGCGAGAGCAAGCAGCTCAACCAGCATGTGAAAATTGCGGTTGTTGGCAAGTACGTTGAGCTACGCGACGCCTATATGAGCGTGAAGGAAGCGCTTTTGCACGCTGCGGCGGCTAATGGACGCCACCTCGAAATTCTGTGGTTGAACTCTGAAGACCTTGAAAAAGGAAAGGGCTGGGATGTTCTATCACAGGCACAGGGCATTGTGGTTCCGGGGGGCTTTGGCTATCGCGGCATCGAGGGCAAAATCATGGCCGGGCGTTTTGCCCGTGAAAACAAAGTGCCGTATCTGGGGCTGTGCCTTGGTATGCAGACGATGTGCATTGAATTTGCCCGTAATGTGCTGGGGCTAGAAGATGCCAACAGCTCTGAATTTGAAGTGACCAGCGAGAATTATGTGATTGATATGATGCTGGAACAGCGTGGAATCACTGATCTCGGTGGCACCATGCGTTTGGGGGTATATCCGTGCGATTTGCAGGCGGGCAGTCGTGCGGCTGAGGCGTATGGTACGGCGAAGGTGGATGAGCGTCATCGCCACCGTTATGAGTTTAACAACGAATATCGCGGCAGTTTTGAAGCGCATGGTATGCGTTTCAGCGGGCTTAGCCCTGATGGGCAATTGGTTGAGATTTCGGAAGTAGTGGATCATCCGTTCATGGTTGGCAGCCAGTTCCACCCGGAATTTCTGAGCCGCCCGAACCGGCCACACCCGCTGTTTAATGCCCTAATTCAGCATGCGGTCAAACATGCGGTGAAGGTGAATCCGGAAAATAACAATTCACAGGCGGAATCTTCAATTCCCGCCTCTAATGCTGGTTAAAGGATGAACATGAGTATCGAAAGTTTCATCAAGCAATGCCAAAGGTTGAGATCAACCTTCAACTTGAAGGGGCAATGCCTGCTGCTTTGCTCTTGAATATTGCCTCACGTAACGATGTGGCCGATGGTTCCAAACAATATCGGGCGTGGGAGGCGCTGGTTAAACAGCCTGATCCCAAACGGGTGGTTGAAATTGCGAAAGTTACGAGCGGCTGGTTGAAGCATACAGATGATCTAAAGCGCGTGGTTTATGAAGTTGGGCTAGCGCTGGCAAAGCAAAACGTGCGCTATGCCGAAATTGCGGTTAACCCGACGCTTTATGAAGGGCTTGCCGAGACGCTGGATGCGCTTTTTGCCGCCATAAATGATGGCAGCCGGCGCGTGAAAGCGGCGTGGGGTATGGATATTGCATGGTTACTGGTGATTCCCCGCGAGGAACCGCGCCGCGCCGAAGAACTGGTGCGCTACGCCAAAAGCGCTGCCGGGCGGCAAGCGAACATCGTCGGAATAATTCTTTCTGGTAAGGAAGAGAGCCAGCCTACAGGCCAGTTTGAGCGCTCGTTTAAGCAGGCCGAAAAGCAGAATATTCCCCGCGCTGTTCGTGCTGGCGAAACTCATCAGTTAGAAGGAGTTTTGGAGACTCTGGAAAGCCTTGCCCCTAATCGCATCCTTGATGCTCGCGGGCTGGCAGCTTCGGAAGATGCGATGCGAGTTGTTGCAGAGCGTAACGTTGCGATAAGCGTTGGCGCTACCCGCGCCGTAAAATCTGGTTTTGTGAAGGATTTAGGCGAAATTGGCTTGCACACCATGCTCGATCAGGGAATTGTGGTCAGCGTCGGGCAGGATATGCCTGCGCTATATGAAACCACACTCGATAATGAATATTTGAAACTGATTGAGGCTGGCGCGCTGACGCAAGATAGTCTTGAGGATATCGCGCTCAATGCTGTGCGTGGTAGTTTCCTTGAGGAAGATGCTAAGACCGCGATGATTGAAGAATTTAAAGCGGCGTATGCTGCGCTGCGTGAGCAGGAGATGGCGAACGGGTAGCATCTACTCTGCTGCACATTCTGACTCTATGATGAAACATTGGTAGGCGTGAGTGTGGAATAGCGAAGCAGTTAATTTTGGCTGCCACTACCGCGCCAGCAATTTTGTAAACAAAAAGGCGAGCCAACCTGGCTCGCCCTTTTTGTTATTGTGACTGAAGCTTAGGCTTCGGTGAAATCCCCTTCAATCACATCTTCACCAGCATGTGCCTGCGCGGCTTGTGGGCTGCTGCTGCCACCGTAGGCCGCACTTTGCGTCGCGTTAATTTGCTGCGATAGGGCATAGGTTGCGTTTTGCAGGTTATGTACTGCTGTTTGTATGGCCTGCACATCATCGGATGTTTCAACCTGTTTCACAGCCTGAATTTGGTTTTCGATAGCGCTGCGATCTGCGGCGCTAATCTTGTCACCAAGATCGCTCAGCGCGCGTTCAGCCTGATATATGAGGCTGTTTGCCTCGTTTTTGGCTTGTGCCAGTTTCTGACGGCGCTCGTCTTCAACGCGGTTGCGCTCGGCATCATTCACCAGGCGATCAACTTCCCCTTTACTGAGGTTGGTTGAAGCGGTGATGGTTATCGTTTGCTGCTTATTCGTGGCCTTATCAATGGCCGTCACGTTAAGGATGCCATTCGCATCAATATCGAACTTCACTTCAACCTGCGGCAGCCCGCGCGGCGCGGGTTGGATACCTTCCAGGCGGAAAGTGCCTAAGGTGATGTTATCCGCAGCCATCGGGCGCTCGCCTTGCAGCACATGGATATCTACAGCAGACTGGTTATCTTCGGCAGTAGAGAAGATTTCGCTCTTTGAAACCGGGATAGTGGTGTTGCGCTCGATTAACTTGGTGAACACGCCGCCCATTGTTTCTACGCCGAGACTCAGCGGGGTGACATCCAGCAGCAGCACATCTTTCACTTCGCCGCTCAACACGCCGGCTTGAATAGCTGCGCCAATCGCTACCACTTCGTCAGGATTTACGCTGCGATTCGGCTCTTTGCCCAACATCGAGCGCACTAGCTCCTGAACCATTGGCATACGGGATGCACCGCCGACGAGAACCACTTCGTTCAAGGCGCTTTTGTCAATTTCTGCGTCTTTTAACGCCTGCTCAACAGGTTTGCGCACCCGTGCCAGTAGATCAGCGCTTAGCTTGTCAAATTGCGCGCGGGTCAGGTTGGTGACCAGATGCTTCGGGCCAGTCGAATCTGCCGTGACGAAAGGCAGGTTAATTTCCGTCTGGATTTGTGATGACAGCTCAACTTTGGCTTTTTCGGCAGCTTCCTTGAGGCGCTGCAACGCCTGACGATCCTGGCGCAGATCAATGCCCTGTTCCTGTTTGAAGTTTTCAGCGAGCCAATCAACAATGACCTGATCCCAGTCATCGCCACCGAGGTGGGTATCACCTGATGTTGATTTCACTTCGATCACGCCTTCGCCTACTTCGAGGATGGAGACGTCAAAGGTGCCACCTCCAAGGTCGAAGACCAGAATAGTTTCTGACTCCTGCTTGTCTAGCCCGTAGGCAAGGGCTGCCGCAGTCGGCTCGTTGATAATACGCAGAACATCCAGACCGGCAATCTTACCGGCGTCTTTGGTTGCCTGACGTTGGCTATCATTAAAGTAGGCAGGCACAGTGATCACCGCTTTAGTGACTGGTTCGCCCAGATAGGCTTCAGCGTCGGCTTTCAATTTGCTGAGAATCATCGCGCTGATTTCCTGAGGCGTGTACTGGCGGCCGTTTATCGGAATTTGCACGCGCGCATCTTCGGCGGGGCCGCTGACCACTTTATAAGGAAGTAGCGCGGCTTCGTCTTTAGCCTGAGCGTAAGTTTTGCCCATCAGCCGTTTGATGGAGAAGATTGTGTTTTCGGGGTTTACAACGGCCTGGCGCTTTGCAGCTATGCCAACAATGCGCTCCCCATTTTTTGTGAAACCGACAACCGATGGCGTGGTGCGGCTGCCTTCAGCGTTAGCGATCACAACCGGATCGCCGCCTTCCAGCGCTGCTACCACCGAGTTTGTCGTGCCGAGGTCAATTCCAATTATCTTGCTCATAGCGATACATTCACTCCCATTACGATAAGAATTATGAGGAGTGTACGCCCGTACTGTTTATATGGCGTCAGAGCAATATTAGATTTATGCAAGAGCGAAGATTTGAGGGTATTCAGCCGTCTGTTTCGTGCTTGTAATCCATGAAACGGTAGCCAATGCCCCGCTCGGTGAGAATGTATTTGGGGTTTGAGGGGTCTTCTTCAATTTTTTCGCGCAGGTAATTAACGTATAAGCGAACGTAGTGGGTTTCGTCGCGATATTCGTAACCCCACACTTTTGCTAGCAGTTGATCATGAGGAACTGTCCAACCGGCATTCTCAATCAAATGATAAAGCAGCAGGTATTCGGTGGGGCGTAGTTTGATATGCTCACCGTTGACAATCACTTCATGGCGATTGAAATCTACGCTTAGGCGGTCGTCAATTTTTAGCACGGCCTGAGCAGGAGATGCTGATGGGCGATCCGCACGCCGCAGCACAGCTTTGATGCGGCTGGAAAGCTCGCGGGGGCCGAAGGGTTTGACGACATAATCATCAGCGCCCAATTCCAACCCGTATACGCGATCATTTTCTTCGCTTTTCGCGGTGAGCATGATGACCGGAACGGACGAGAACTCGCGCAGCAGCTTGAGCGTCTCAAAGCCGTCCAACTCCGGCATCATCACATCCATCAGCACTACATCGGGCAGCTTGGTGCGTACTGCCTCTAAGGCTTCAAGGCCATTATGCGCTTCAATTACCAGATGGCCTTCAAGCTCAAGGTTCATCCGGATGAAGTTGATCATTCTAGGCTCATCATCTACTACCAGAACGCGCTTTCCATCACGGGGATTCGCGCGTGGCAGCCGTCCAGATGCCATATTGATGCCTCAATCGTTACGGAAGGGCAGCGGGAATTCAGTTTCTTCTTCAAGCGACGGCAGCACTTCGATTAAGGTGATACGCCACATTGGAATAATCACTGTCGTCACACCGTCTTCTACCCAGCCTACTTCCTTGTCGGTTTTCTCACGGGGATTCTTGCCGACGATATTATTATCACCGGGACCGGGCAGGTCTTCGACATCCATTTTAACCGATTCTTGATTTTGAATGTGAACCAGAAGCGTGATCATTAAAACTCCACGAAGTGCGTTTAGGTTTTGAAGTAGATATGAGTAACCATTTTCCCAAGCCGAATCTCATCTCCGTCGCGCAGCACGCGCGGTTGGTCTGGCAGCAAGCGCTGACCATTTAAATGAGTGCCGTTTGCGCTGCCCATATCCACCAACGTCAGCGTATCAGTTTCTTCATTGCGATAAATTGCAGCATGAACACGCGATACGCCTTTTTCCAGGGCGCCATATGGTGTTAGGTCAACATCCGGGCGCTGAGTGCTGCTCGAATCATACCTGCCTACTAACGTGGTCTGATCTGGTTTGAGCACAATGGTTTCGGTTGAATCACGAACGTGCATTACGATTTGGGCATTCGCATCAAACCGCGCTGTACCCCAGGTCGCATGCACGGTGGCATTATCGCTACTGGAATTGAGCTGACGTGTGGGGAGCGTAGCGTTAGGCTCTGAACTATTGAGCGGCCGGCCGCATTCCTCACAATAAAGCATTCCTTCTTTGTTATTACAGGCACAATACGGGCAGATAATCATGCGCTAGCTTCTCCGGAGCCACTAGCCAACAGCAAATGCCGGGTTTGATATTTGATGGCTTTACGACCCTTATCCGATAGACTTTTTGTATAAGCAACCTGTTCAGCTTCGGCGCGGGCCTGCTGAGCAAGATCGCTTTCACCTAATTCAAACAAGCGTGTGGCGAGATTCTCGAATAAACGCGTCGCCTCGCGCACATCACCATTTTCCAGCGCTTCGTTCGCGCGTTCCTGCATGCGGTAAAGCGTTAGTTTGCCAAGAGCATCCAAGATCGCTGTAGGGGGTTCTTCAACAGGCGGTTCAGCCATCACTTCCAAAGCGATTTCGGTGACGGACTGCTGGCGCTGCAAGCGGTTAGCGAATACATCCCCGGAAGCGGCGAGTCTTCCTATAGTGCGGAAGCCTTCTTTTTCCAGCTTCGGAACTTCAAGTTGAATGAGTACCGAAATGGTGCGGTTGACTTGTAAACTGCCGAGAGAAATGCTGCCGATATCAACCGGGAGCGGTTGTGGGTTTGGCGCCAATTTGAACACTGATTCCACACGTACGTCCGGGTCTGGCGCCACTGAGAGGGTCATGCGCTCGGCAAAGACGTTTGCCAGACTGCGAACGTGTTCATTGAGAAACGCTACAACCGCTGAAGAAGATTGTACATAGGCAGACGATCCGCCGGTTAGCGAAGCCAGCTCGTCCAGAAATTTGTCGTTCCATTCCTGCCCTAGCCCCATAGCGCTGATGCTGATACCGTCTTTGGTCGCTTCGCGAGCGAGATCAAGGCAGCGGTCTTCGTCACCGTAGGTGCGCCCGTCAGTGAGCAGAATGACATGATTGACTAATCGCGGGGCGAGGAACTGGCGGTTCTGTTGAAGGCCAAGCGAAAGCCCCTGAAAAATCTCGGTACTGCCAGCAGCCATCATCATACTAACGCGGGCTTTCATCGCTGCTTTATCGGTTACTGTGGTGGCAGGTATAACGACTTCGGCGAAATCATTAAATGCGACAACAGAGAGAATGTCTTCAGAAGAAAGCTGGTCAATAATTTGATGCGTGGCAATTTTGACGCGATCCAGGCGATTTCCGCTCATTGAATTGCTATGATCGAGAATCAGCGTAAGATTCAAGCGGGACTCACGCTTTTGAGTTGCTTCGTTGGCGCGGGCATCGGGGATGATATCTGCCAGCAAATAAAAGACCTGGGGTTCTGGCAGTAAGCCGATGGTGCGCTTACTGGGGATCACCCGGAAATTAAAGGCCATGCCTTCCGGTTGTTCTTTTATATCAGCATCATATTCTGCGCGTTTGGCATCATCTGATAACAGATCGAAGGCGGTGGTGATATCCTGGAATTGGACTGCCGCGCCGGGGCTGCGATTCGCGTCCGGATGCAGGCGCCGCGCTGCACGGCGATACGCTGCTTTTATATCATCGGCGCTGGCCGTGGGTGCAACACTGAGCAGGATGTAGGGGTTGAAATCAATCCGTTTCATCGCGTTTTTTCGACTGAACGCCTATCCAGGTATCTGAAGTAAGATAACGGTGACGTTATCTATGCCACCAGCAGCATTTGCCATTGCTACTAGTTTCTGGCAGGCTTCTTGTGGGCTATGGACGTGGCTAATGACATCGCTGATGGCGCTATCTGAAACCTGATTCCACAGGCCGTCACTGCACAATAGAAGCATTGCGCCGGGGGGAAGCCGCCTGGTCAAGGTATCTACTTCGACTACATCATTTTGCCCTAACGCCCGATAAAGTACATTCTTTTGCGGATGATCGGCCGCTTCTTCAATTGTAATCTGATCAAGCTCGATCAACCTCTGCACTAGAGAATGATCGCGGGTTAGCTTTTCAAGGATACCATGATGAAACATATAGATGCGGCTGTCGCCAACATGGGCAATATATGCGCGATCTCCAATGATAACAACCGAACTAAGCGTTGTGCCGCCTTCAGGCACATGTGACATGATCTCGATATTGGCTTTTTGGGTGGCGTTTGCAAGCGATTCGGCAATGGGTACGTCATTATTTTTGTTTTGCCGTGAGATCATCGGCAAGTACATGGTGTTCAGTACCTGCGAAGCGACTGTGCGCGTGGTGATGGCAGATGCTTTCTCGCCATCCTGATGACCGCCCATACCATCTGCCACAATGAAAAGCCCGAAATCGGGAATATCGTCCACGCTGCGGCCGCTGGCAAAGAAAGAGAATGCAGAGTCTTGATTGTTGGTACGCATCCGGCCAACATCTGTTGCCTGCCCGAATGCAGTATGGGTAAGCGGGGAAAACTCTAGAATAGCATCCTGCGGCAACGGCCGTGTAGCGCCGTCCACCACCGAAATCATGAGATCGCCAGTAGAAGGCAGAGGGGCTGTTGCATGGGTTGGTGGTTGCGGTTCCTCATCCAATTCCATTCGCAGGACAACTGTTTCCTGTGGGCTGGTGGCTTCAAGTCCATCTTCAGGCTCAGGTTCGGTAATTAAGTTATCCAGATCAGCAACCACTTCACTGAGATCTTTGCCGGATTCTGGCTCGGATTTTTGTGCGTGAGTCCCATTCAACGGGGCAGATGATTCTGCTGCTGGTTCGGTAACCTTAAGTGCTGGCGATTCCGATTTTAGCTCTGCAACGGTCGCTTCAGGCTCGTCTGCCGTTGAGGGTGCGCTGATTTTTTCCTGAGCCGATTGGGATTTTGTCGGTTGCAGCAGTTTGCGAAACCAATTCATAGTGCCCCGTTTCCGTAAGTTTTGTTAACTGACAAGCGGCAACGCATACAAAACATGATCCATTGAGCCTATGAGCAGTAGGTTCCCAGCAACAACCGGTGCAGAGGTAATTGGCCCTCCGGTGAAAAATCGCCAGCGCTCGCGGCCATTTTCTGCGTCCAGACAATAGAGATTCTGATCAGTGCCGCCGAAGAAAATCTCGCCTTTATGGATGAGAGGCGAGCCAATTATTGGCTTTTCAGCATTGAACTTCCATTTTTCACGGCCATTTTCTGCATTTACACAGTAAAGGTTACTATCGGTTGAACCGAAATAAAGCAACCCGCGATTTTCTACAGGCGAAGAGTAGATCGCGCCATTGGTGCGGAAACGCCAAGAGTTGAAACCGTTATTCACATCCAGCGCGTACATATATCCGTCTGTAGAGCCGATATAACAATTGCCTTCCTCATCTACGTAAGGGGAGGCCAGTACCGCTTTACGAGTGCGATAGCTCCATTTACGCGCACCTGAGAGCGTGATGCCAACTACATCGCCAGCTTCGCATCCGGCAATAATCAGCTCATTGGTCACAAATGGCCGGGTTCTGACCGGCGCTCCCATATCATACGCCCACATCTGCCGCCCATTAGACATATTCACGGCGTAGACTTTGAAATCATCACTGCCAACGAAGGCGACGTTATGAGCAATACGCGGGGTGCTGCGTATACGGCCTTTGGTCTGGAATGTCCAACTGTTTCGGCCTGTGCGCTGATCAACGGCATACAGGTTGAAATCTTCAGAGCCAAACACAACCGTTCTGGATTGATCGTCAATTGCAGGTGACGAAGCGATGCCGCCGCGCGTAGGGAATTTCCACGCGAGTTCCCCCGTCTCCTGCTTGATTGCCCACAAATTGGTGTCGTAAGAGCCAACGAATGCGAGGTCTTTTGAAGCGGCGGCACTAGACCGAATTTCATCTTCGGTCTTGAACGCCCATTTAGGTTGGATGGTGCCGGTGGCTTCGCTGTCGAAAAAGCTGGTAGGTGAAGCCGGGGCAGCACCTGCCTGTCCAGTGGGCGAGGGTGCGCCAGCGGGAGCGCCGGGTCGCGGTACAGCGACAACCATGCCGGACAAGCTAAGCCGCACCCGTTCCAGATCGAGCTTCATTTCAGCGCAGGTTGCATAACGATCTGACTGGTTGGATTGCAGCGCTTTTTCCACCACTTTTGCGAAATCGTCGCTAACGTTGGCGTTGGAATTGGTAATTGGGCGTTCATGGAAGGTAAAGGGCGCTTCCAAGCGTGGATCTTTGCGAGTTAATACATGGTGTAAAGTTGCACCCAAACTGTATATATCGCTTTGTGGGTTGGCGTCGCCCTTATATTGCTCAGGCGCAGAGTAGCCTTCCGTGCCGATCATGGTGCCCTTGACATGGCTGACAAATGTTCGCGCAATGCCGAAATCGATCAGCCGTACTTTGCCAAGACTGTCGATCATCACGTTCGATGGTTTCATATCGCGAAAGATGATCGGGTCTGGCTTCTGGTTATGCAGGTAATCCAGCACATCACAAAGATCAATAGCCCATTCCAGCACTTTATCAATGGGCAGTTCTTTGGTTTTTTGCATCAACTGTTCAAGATCGGTGCCATTGATGTATTCCATCACCAGATATGCGCGATCATTGATCTCGAAAATATCAAAAATGCGCGGGATGGCTGAATGGTTAAGCTGAGCTAAGAGATTTGCTTCACGCCGGAAGTTCTTAATCATAGATCCGCGCATGGCAGCGTCTTTTGTCGATGCCTGCATTTCCTTCACTGCCACCAGACGTTTTACGTCGGTGAAGTTCAGGTCGCGCGCAAGATATACTGTACCCATTCCGCCGCTACCAATAATGCTGTGAATTTTGTAGCGGTTTGAGATTACGGAATTGGACTTAAGTGAAGCAGTCCCGGAACTTTCATTCCCCATGCCGGTGAACTGGGTCGTTTCGGGCATCGAAGGTGCCTTCCACATCAAATAAATTGGCGAAGATGAAGATGAATAAATGATAAAGATGACCTTGAATCATTATATGGGAGCTAGCACAATACTGCAATCAGCCGAAAACGCAAAAAGAATTAAGGCGTCGTGGCATATTCTGACAAATTTCCCCTATCTCTGTACATTCATATCCCTTTTTGTACAACTAAATGCTCATATTGCGCTTTTAACACCTATACCCATTTAGAGCATCTGATCGATCCATTTGTGCAGGCGCTTCAGCGTGAAATTGAGTGGGTAGGGCGGCGCGGGCACAGACCGGTATTACATACGATCTTTTGGGGCGGCGGCACGCCGAGCCTGTTACAAAAAGCGCAGTTTGCCGCAATTTTTGCGTCTATACGCGAGAATTTTGATGTGCGGCCGAATGCTGAAATCACGCTGGAAGCGAATCCGAATGATATCACCAGAGCGTATGCCGAGGAATTACGTGATGTGGGGTTTAATCGGGTGAGCCTTGGTATGCAGACGGCACATGCGGGAGAGCTTTCTTTATTTCGCCGCCGTCATAACAATGATGCGGTCGCCCTTGCCGTAAATGCTTTCAGGCGGGCGGGGTTTGACAGCCTGAATCTTGACTTGATTTATGGTTTTCCTCATCAAACGCTGGAGAGCTGGGCAGATACGCTTAATCAGGCACTGGCGCTTAAGCCAGATCACCTGTCGCTGTATGGGCTTTCGCTTGAAGATGGCACTCCGATGAAGACATGGGTGATGCGTGGGCAACTGCCAGAACCGGATGACGACCTTGCTGCTGATATGTATGAACTGGCTTGCCAGCGGTTAGCCGAACTGGACTATGACCAGTATGAGATCAGCAATTGGGCGCTGCCGGGGAAAGCCTGCCGCCATAACCTGCAATACTGGAATAATTATTCTTACGTAGGGGTTGGCCCTGGCGCGCATGGCTATGCTGGCGGCTACCGCTATGCGACGCTACTTTCTCCGCAGCGGTATATAAAAGCAATGTCCAGCGATTTGGACGTAGATGCAAAGGCTTACCCCTGGACGCCGGCGGTGGAGACTTTTACTCAGGTTGACCGCGATACCGAAATATCAGAGACGTTGATCATGGGGCTGCGGCTGATTGATACCGGTATTGAGCGACAGGAATTTGAAGATCGCTTTGGTGAAGATTTAGTCAGCATCCACCGCGCCGCCTTTGAAAAATTTGCGGATGCAGGGCTGGTTGAGATCGACTCTGCACGCGTCAGGTTGACTGAACGGGGCAAGCTGCTTAGCAATATTGTTTTTCGCGAATTGGTATGACCTGCAAATACGGGACACTCTGCTGCGAAAGCCTGCTAGTAATCTCGCCCGACTAACCCCTGCGCCATATCTCTAAGCTGGGTTACTGCTGGATTATCCAGATCCGTTGCATCAAGTGCCGCCAGCGCTTTTTGGAAATAGGCTGCCTCCGCAGTTTCGGCGGCATCACGCGCCTTTGTCTGATTGAGTAAACCTAGCGCCGCGGCTACATCGTTTTCAACAAAGCTTTTCTGCGCATACAGGGATTCTAATTCCGGGCTTCGCTGTAATCCCATCAGCACAGGCAAGGACTTTTTACGCGACACAATATCGCTGGCTGCCGATTTGCCCGTCACCGCTGGATCGCCCCAGATGCCGAGGATATCATCGCGGATTTGGAAGGCGAGGCCGAGATTGAGGCCGAAATCCGCGAAACATGCCGCCAGATCGCTTTTGCATGAGCCAACCAGCGCGCCTAGCTGTGCGCTAGCAGCCACCAAAGCGGCTGATTTACCGGAGATCATTGAAATATAATCGTCCACGCTAACGCGCTGACGGGTTTCAAATTGAATATCTAAGTGCTGACCGCGCGTCAATTCAAGGTTAGTACGGTTAAAAATTGACCACGCCTCCAGAACAATTTCTGGCGGAAGCGGCTCATTTTTCAAGAATTCCAGCGCTGTGTAGGCGATAGAAAATAAGGCGTCACCGGCATTGATGGCGGTGGCGGTTCCCCATACTTTCCACACAGTAGGGCGGTTGTGGCGAATCTCGCTGGCATCTTCAATGTCGTCGTGTATCAGCGAAAAATTGTGCAGCAGCTCAACTGCGGCGGCGGCGGGCAGGGCATGACGCCAGTTACCGCTAACAGCTTCAGCCGAGAGCAGCGTAAGCAGCGGCCGTATGCGCTTGCCTGTGATTACGCTGGAAGGGTTGCCCTGTGCGTCTACCCATCCAAGCGGATAGCAAACGAGTGTGTGCAATCCGCCTGAATCGGGCATCGAATCCACTACATGGCGCATTGTTGTATCGAGCGCAGAAAAAAAGCGCTGACCAATATCTACAAACATGACAACGCCTATATACGGATAAGAGGTGTGCGCTGTAACTCAGCAATATTCCTTGCGCCAGAACAGAGCATGGAAATACGTATCTGGGCGATCAATTCACGCGCAAACTGATCTGCATCTTCTACTGAACGATCTGCCGCTTTCAGGAATGGACCCGCCATACCGCCCATAATTGCGCCTAGCGCAATAGACTTGGCGACATCAATGCCATCACGCAGGCCGCCGCTGGCAATTACCGGCAACGTCGGCGCCCCAGCAACCACATATTGAATTGCGTTAGCGGTAGGAATGCCCCAATCGGCAAAGGCGGCGGCGATATTGGCGTGGTAAGACGTGGGGGCGCGGTAGTATTCCACTTCGCTCCAAGATGTGCCGCCTGAGCCGGCAACGTCTATAGCTGCGATTCCTGCATTTGCCAGATCGCGCGCATTCGCTTCAGAAAAGCCCCAACCGACCTCTTTAGCGATAACTGGAACTGGCAGGGCTTTACAAACAGCTTCGATTTTTGCGAGTAATCCGGCGAAGTTGGTATCACCTTCAGGTTGCACGGCTTCTTGAAGTACGTTGAAATGCAAGATCAACGCATCTGCTTGAATCATGTCTACCGCGCGCTGGCATTCATCTACGCCGTAACCGTAGTTGAACTGAACAACGCCAAGATTGCCGAATAATAGAATATCCGGGGCAACATCGCGGACGTGGTAAGTGTACGCGACATCTGGATTTTTTAACCCTGCGCGCTGCGAGCCAATACCGAGCGCAATATTGTTCTGCTGCGCGACAATTGCGAGGTTGCGATTGATTCGCATCGCAAGTTCTGTGCCGCCTGTCATCGAAGAGATGAGCAGCGGGGCAGATAGCTTTTTCCCGAACAGCATGACGGAAGCATCAACTTCGTTGAAATCAATTTCTGGCAGCGCGTTATGCAGGAAACGATAATTTTCCAAGCCGGTCGTCAGGCGCGGAAAAGATACTGATTCTTCAAGATTTATCCGAATATGATCGGCTTTGCGATCTTCAATACTCGAATTGGCCGTTACTTTGGTCATATAAGAGTGTTCCTTATAATGGCGAGCTTGAATCGTACCTGATGGAAGCGAGCAGTGTCAACGGCAATACGCCCGATGTCCACTCTGGCAGCATCGGCGTTTGTAGGTATAATTTCTGACCTGTGCTCGCAAACCTAGCTCGCGATCATGGAGGGGAAACAATGGCTTCAACCGAAGAACGTATTCGCACTATCGTTGTAGATCTGCTTGGCGTTGATGTTGACCGCGTAACGCCGGAAGCACGCTTTCGCGAAGATCTTGAGGCGGATTCGCTTGATCTCGTTGAACTGATTATGGCGTTCGAGGAAGAATTCGGCGGCGAAATTAGTGACGAGGATGCCCAGAAGATTACCACTGTCGGGCAGGCGGTCGAATACATCGACACGCACATGGCAAACGGTTAATTAGACCGGCTCCACGTTGCTTTGATGCGCAATGGGGTGGCGGCTGTGACGCTGCCCTAATTGTTTATAGCCATAAACCACAGCCAAAACGCCAAACGCGCCAACGGCGAGTACTGCCCCGATCCCGATGCCCGGCGATAGACGCAGTTCTTGCATAAACATCAATCCGCGCGATACCCCTATCAGCACAGCAAATAACCCCAACACGCTGGCAATTGTGACGATGGCAGGGCGAAAACCATTGCCTATACCCGCAGCCCCTATTAGCCCGATGATCAGGGTTAAAATTGCTATCAACGCCTGCTGGCGGTAATTCGGGTTGTCGAATGCCCCTAAAAATTCAAATGGAGGCAGCAAGCCCAACGTCATTACAATCACCAACAGCGCACGCAATATTCGCGCCCGGTTGAAGCCGAAGCCGATAACTGCCGCCGCGTATACAAAAGGTAGGCGCAAGAGCAGCGTAGTAGACATTGGGATAGCTTCCCCCATCACTGCCGGGTAAAGACTCGTCCATTCGGCTAAGTCTATGGCGTTCAACGTTAATGCTGCGCCGCTATTCATAACCCAGGGCAGGGCGGCAGAGAGAAGCAGCACACATAAGGCTGCAATTGAAATGAAAAGCATGGGTTAAGCCTTGATTTGCTTCGTGAGGGTGTCTGTGAGTTCGCGAATGCGCTGATCTTCCTGCTGCTGACTTTCGAAATAATCAACCATGTAATCGCTGTGGCGCTGACGCAGGGCAAGTGGCGCGACCATGCGGATATCTTCGACGGTTGCTAAATCGCGCCCATCAGCGGCGGCATGCGCGCGGGCGGCTTCAAACATGGCGTATTCGGCGCGGTGGGAGTCGATTTCCAGCATTTGCACCAGCCCGATCCCTACTTTTACAGCATCGTCTGAAAGGGTGGTGCGCGTTAGTAACTCCCGCGCAAGCATGACTTCATCACGAAATTCAGCGGTTGCTAATTCCCATTGGCGCACAAAGGCTGACGGATTTTGCCGGTAATTTTGAACGCGCCGGTATACTTCCACGCGCTCATCATAATTAAGCAGCCCGCGCACATTCATCCGTAGGCCGAAACGATCCAGAATTTGCGGGCGTAAACGACCTTCTTCGGGATTCATGGAGCCAATCAGCACGAAGCGGGAGCGATAGGTTCCGGCCATTGCCCCGCGCCGCACGATGAATGATCCCTGCGCTGCGGCATCAAGAATAGCGTCGGCCACATCGTCTACAAGCAAATTGACTTCATCAATATAGAGGATGTGACGGTCTGCGCGGGAGAGAATACCGCGTTCCAGCCGCATACGACCCTGTGCAGCGGCGCGTTCGTTCACCCCACCAACCACGTCGTCGAGACGGGCATTCAGCGGTAGTTCTACTAACCGCACCGGCTCAAAATGCGAAATCTCCTGACCGGAATGATATTTCTCATAGCAATCCGGGTAGAGCAGGGCGGCATCTTCGCGCGCCAGATCGGCGGGGAGAACGTCTTCTTCACAATCGCTTACTTCAACATCTGGCAAAATGCCGGAAAGGCTGCGGACAGCCGTAGTTTTGCCGGTGCCGCGCGGGCCGATCAGCAGTACGCCGCCAATTTGAGGGTTAATCACTGCCAGCAGCAACGCCACACGCATCTCATATTGACCGACCAGCGCCGTGAATGGGAACGGGTAATGATCGGCAATCCCTTGATCGGTATCAGGGGCAGAGAGCACCCGCCGCGCGCCAGCATCACGCAAGAGCCGTAAAAGCGCAGAATCGCCAGACTCTGCGCCAAATTCGGGAAGCGCGAGGTCAGTCATGCTGACAGGCTTTAATCAGCATCCGGCGTCAGGTCTGACAGGCGCTTGAAGATTTCGGGGTCTTCTTCCAGCACGTCAATTTTATCGAAGCCAAGCTCTCCGTTTTGCGGGGGCAGCGGCGCGCGCGCGGGAAGGTTCGCTGGCTTAGCCGGTTTGGGTGGCAGCACGGTTAAAAGCGGGGGGCGGGACTGGCTGCGTTTGCGGATAATGCGGCCATCTGGATACAGATTACCGATCCATTCGCCGGAAGCGGTGAATACATCGTGCTGCTCGCCTTTGATGAAGCCGATATAGTCGCCGCGCACGTCAAAAATATAATGGCCAAGCACGGTTGCATGCCAATCGCCCGGCGTGTCGAAGACGAAGAAGGGTTTTGTATGATCGATTTTGAAAATACGTGCAGACATTAACAGCCATCCAATCTCATGGAATGATTTTTCGCCTGAAGCTCATTATAGTCAATATCTACAGCATAATATGCAAAGTTTATTCATGCAGCAATTGATCATAGACTCGCTTCAACTGCTGCGCGCTGGCTTCCCAGCTAAACTTTTGCGCTTGCAGCAGCCCTTTTGCAACCATACTTTCGCGCAGGGCGCTGTCGGTTGTTACCCGTTCCAGCGCATTTGTGATTTCTTCGAGGTGCGTTGGCGTCACTAAAATCCCAGCATTTCCCGCGACTTCCGGCAGCGAGGACAGATTTGAGGTGATCACCGGCACACCGCATGCCATTGCCTCTAATACGGGCAGCCCGAAGCCCTCATACAGGGAAGGCAACGCCATACATAGACTGCCAGAATAAATTGCCGGTAAATCGTCATCGGCTACAAAGCCTGCAAAAATGACACGTTCTTGCATGCCAAGCTGGCGGATAGATGCGTAAATCGGGTCTTCCAACCAGCCTTTGCCACCAACAATTACAACACATAGCTCAGATTGTTTCAGGCGGGATACGGCTTCAATCAGCTTCGGGTAGTTTTTACGTGGCTGCACTGTGCCGACTGAAAGCACGTAAGGGCGATCCGAAATGCCGTAATGTTGGCGAACACGGTTAATCGCCGCCTGATCTGTAATCGGGCGAAAGCGGCTGTCTACCCCGCTATAGAGAACTTCAATTTTGCTGGCATCGGTCTGGTAATAACTGATCAAATCCTGCCGGGTCGCTTCAGAATCAGCCAGTACATGATCGGCACGCTGCACTGAGCGAGGGACGACGTTTTCAAGATACTGGCGCAGACCGGGGCTTGCGGTTTCCGGCACACGCAAAAAAGACAGATCGTGCACTGTGAGCACAGTTCTGGTTTTGGATCGTGTTGGCGGCAGCACAAAATCGGTAGCGTGATACAGGTCAACGTTGCCAGTGAATAGTTCTACAGGGAAGGGGAGACGCGCCCGCCCCCATAAACGTGCCAGCCATGAAGGTGTGAGCGATACTGGCTTCCATTCAAACTGCGCGCCGGGAATTTCAGGGAGGGGCTTTCTTCCCGCACCTGCGACAAAGAGGCGGTAGCGATTTTCAGGGGCATCAACATGAGCAAGGGCAGTGACCAATTCGCGCACGTAGCGACCAATGCCGCCACCCTGCTCGTATGCCGGGGTGTAATCAATGGCGATTGCAGGCACAGATCACCGGGAAAGAACGATGTTATTCAACGTCGTTATACGTCCAATAACGGTTGGCGAAGAAATTCCAAAGCAACACGATGATCACGCCGATAAACCATGCCGCCATCGAGCCGATTTTGGCTTCTGCGGATTCGGAGGGGATATAACCGGGGCGTAATATTTGAATTTCGGGCAGCAAGATATCTGAAAGTAGGGCGCCTAGCCACGTATAGGATGCGCTAATCCAGATAGTTCGGCCAAACCAGCCAACGAAACTAATGAATGCAAACTGCGCGAGCTGGCGGCGGATAGGGCGGGAGCGGGAATCTGGGTACGTCCAATAACGATTCCAAATAAAATTACTACAGACTGCGGCGATGAAGGCGATGGTGCTGGCAATAACTACTTTTAGGCTTTTGTTGGGGTCTACCGGGGGGAGAACAGTTGCCTGTAAAACGAACAGCGTTCCAGCATCAATGATCGCGCCGACAGCGCCAACGAATGCGAATTTGAGGAAGCGCTCCACTTCCTTTGAGCGCGGGCCAAAACGCCGTGAAATTAATTCAATAGGTATATCCAGCGGATTACGCATCGCAACCCGGCGCACTTTGATGCTGTCGGATTGAGTCATCGAAGCCTCGAAATCTCAATGCCGCTGCTCATTTGATGATACAGGACTGTGATAAGACCCAACATAACACCAAGGTGGAGAAATAGATTATTGACGTATAAATTATCGGTCAAACTGTGTACAGAGAGATAGATCCACGTACCAAGTAAGCCAACGGCGATACCGCGTGCCAGTAAATCAGGATGCGCGCGCGCACGCCACGTCATATACAGCAGGCTTAGCCACATGAGGCCGTAACCAACTAGCCCGATCATGCCAGTCTCGGCCAGAACATTCAAGTAGAAATTGTGGGCGTGGCCTAATGAAAATTTCCAGTTGATCAGGCGATAATCTTCGTACGCGGCCTCATAGTTTCCGAAGCCAACGCCTAAAAAGGGGTGCGCGCGCGCCATTTCTAGCGCCGCTTGCCAGTGGGCTAAGCGCTCAATCACCGCATAATTTTGCGGATCTATGTCCACGCCGCGTACATCGGTGACGGAGAATGTATCTTCAAAGACGCTGGTAACGCGACTGATAATTGAATTGGGCAGAAGGTTGAATGACCACAAAGCCGCGCCTATCCCCAGAGCCGCGACAAGCAGTAGTAAACTGTGCAACCAGCGGCGCGGAATAGCAACCACTACCGCCAGCAGGCTGGCAAACAAGCCGAGCCATGCGCCACGACTCCACGAAAGAATTACGCATGCGGCGAACAGCGCCGCGCACGCCAGATAAAAGATTGCAATCGCGAGATATTTAGCCGAAAAATGATTGAGTTTTCGCCGCGATGACCATACGCTGACCAACGCGCCGAATGCTGCCCCAACTGCCAGTGGGGTCAGCAGCCCCATAAAACCGCCAAAGGGGTTTGGCTGCCCGAATGTACCAAATGCGCGAAAATGCCCATCTTCGATGATCAGGTGCAGCGCTCCGCTGCCGCCAAAATATTGATAAATGCCAATGATGGCGTTTGGAATGCCTGACGCAACTAACGTAAAGGTTAGCCATGCCCATTCGCGCTGTCGGGCAAGATCAAGGCAAAGGGTGATTAGCACCAGCACCTGTACCCATTTCAGCCATTCGGTCACCCATGCTGAAGGCATAAGCGCGGCGAACAGGCTAAGAGAGGCGGGGATAAAGAAAAACAGAACTGCTGTGTATGCAGGGGAATATTGCCATCCGAACAACGTGCGTTGGCGCAGCAGTCTTTGTATAAGCCATGCGCCAATGGTGAGGACAAAGGTTAATTGGCCGATATCCAGCGGCAGTTGAATGGTGGATTCGGTTGCAACCAGCGTGCGCAGCGGCGAAATAACCAGCATCACCCCAACCGCTGCCAACGGGGAAATAAGCGCACACAGGCCGATAGCAATGACTGCGCAGAGAATAGCGAAAGGTTCTAGCGTTAACACACCGGCGGCGATTCCAACTGCAATCGCCGCAATCGTCCAGAACATTCTGTAGGAGAAACGTTCCGGATTCAGTGCGCGAACGCTAAGACTCACATCACCTCACGGAAATACTCGATGGTGCGCTCAAGCCCCTCTCGCAGAGGCACAACCGGACGCCAGCCAAGAATGGTTTGCGCGCGGGTTGTGTCAGGGCGGCGCGTTTGCGGATCGCCAAGAATACGATCCGACTGCTTGAAAATGATGCCCGCTTTATTGCCGGTGATGTCATTGATCAACTCGGCAAACGCGATCATCGAGAGTTCGTCTTGCGTGCCGATATTTACTGGATCGCTGAACTCAGAAGCCAGCAAACGATAAACGCCTTCAATCAGATCGCTAACATACTGGAAACTGCGCGTTTGTGTGCCATCACCATAGACCGTTAGCGGCTCACCACGAATGGCCTGACCGATAAAGTTTGGCACCACGCGGCCATCATCAAGGCGCATACGGGGGCCATAGGTGTTGAATATACGCACGATGCGGGTTGGCAAACCATGCGCGCGGTGATAGGCCATCGTAATGGATTCGGCAAAGCGCTTGGCTTCATCGTAAACGCCGCGCGGGCCAATGGTATTGACGTTGCCCGCATAATCTTCACTCTGAGGGTGCTGCAGCGGATCACCGTAGATTTCGGAGGTGGAAGCCAGCAGGAACCTGGCATCTTTCGCCAATGCCAATCCTAGGGCGTTATGGGTACCCAGCGAGCCAACTTTGAGCGTTTGAATCGGTAGTTTCAGGTAATCAATCGGGCTGGCGGGCGAGGCAAAATGCAGCACAGCGTCAATCTTTCCAGCCACATAGATGTAATTGGTGACATCGTGGCGGATGAATCTGAAATTGGGATTGCCGATAAGATGGGCGATATTGCGCGGATTGCCTGTGATGAAATTATCCATGCCAACCACGCTATGGCCTTCAGCAATAAAACGGTCACTGAGATGTGAACCGACGAAACCGGCAGCGCCGGTGATTAGTACGCGCACAATCACTCCGGAATGACAGAACCCGACCGGAAATTAGTGTAACACACACGTCTTTTGTTGCTATCCCTGAAGTTTGGCGGTGCTATCATTTTGATGCGCTGCGGGCAAAGCCAGGCGGGATAACTGCGCTGCTAACCCTAAAAGCAGCATGAAGATGATGACCAGATCATTCACGAAAATGCTGTTATCCACCAGCCCATGCGTTAGAAGCGCGGCCATGCTTCCGATTGCGCCCGTCGCCAGCGCGGTCATCAAATGATTCTGAGCGAAGAAATGCAGATATGCTTTGAATGTTCCGGCAAAAAATGTGATCAGAAGATAGAACATGATCAAAACGCCGCCGATGCCGGTTCGCAGCCAGGTATCTAGAAACCAATTGTGAGGGTGTGAAAGGTTAGGCTCTTGCCACGCATCAGGTTGAATATATTGCCCACGATACATGTATAAGAACTGATCAAGGCCGATGCCGGTTAGCGGGTGATCTTTCAACATTTGCAAGGCGCTTTCCCACAAACGCACCCTGAAAAAGCTGGTGCCTTCGCCTGTGAGTAAACGCGAAAAGCGATCAGTGTTAGAGAGCAGCGCGAAAAGAGCTATCCCCGTTGTGATCAGGATTCCCAAAGGAATCAGCGCCCGTTTCCTAAGCGCCAGCAAAACCACTACCGCCAGCGCTATCGGAACGCCAATGAATAACGCGCCTGCGCTTTGCGTTAGCAGCAGTGTTCCCAGCATGATCGCAAATGCTATTGCGGCAGCGATACGGCGAGCGCGGTCAACGGGCAGCAGTAGAAATGCCAGTACAAAGGGTAAGCAGCGTTCGAGCAGCAGCGCAACATTATTGGGCGAGCCATAAACGCTGGCAAGCCGCCGTGCGCCGCCTTCTGCGGTGATGATGCCTTCGCCCATCGTAAATTGAATTAAGCCAATCGCAGATACCAGCAGGCCAGCAAGGATAAGCGCATCTACCAGGTTCAGCAGGTCTTTTGGGCTGCGAGCAGTGGTGCGTAGGATGGCATAAAACAGGGCTGGCTCAAGATACATTGTGCGCAGGTCAGTCAATGCTTCGCCGCGTTGGGCTGACCATCCTGCTGCAAGCACGCCGATGATCGCGTAGGCGATCACTCCCCAATCTAACAGATGTAGGCGGGCGTAAAACGGTATTTCTGTAAAGGCTGTATTCCGGGATTGCCGGGCGCGCCCCCACGAAGCTAATCCCTTCAACCCCCATGCAACAGCGGTCAACAGCAGAATAAGTTCTGCTGCCGGGAAGTTCTTAATCTCAACCGGAAACAGAAATAGCGGGGCAAAGATAATAACCAGCATCAATCCGAGCTGGATACGCTGATAGATGATCCATAACAGGGCAAAGGCGGCTGCCAGCGCAAGAATAAACCACGGCGAAAGGTAGAGGATTCCGGCAGCGGCCAGCGCGATGCTGATTTGTACCGGTTCGCGACGCAGAATTTCTGGCGTACTGCTTCCCCAGGTCATCAGCATTCCCAGCATGAGGGCGATGGATGTGATGGCGGCAATCGCGAATTGGAGGATTTCGCCCAACCCGCGCCAGACACCGGCCATCCACGAGAAGATGCTTAACCAATTTACGGCAAACCCCGCGACAAGCGTGCTGATTAACGCGATTATTGAGGCGAAGATAGCCACGCTGATCTGACGTTCGTAGGGTAATGCAAGGCTGCCTGAACTGACGCCATAGCCAGCAATTGCCCATCGATCCCAACCACGATCTGCGGCGATATGCAAATTGTGCTGACCATTTACTAGCCCACGACTCAGGGCGATAAGTTCTGTGGTCGGCTCAAGCGTGTCGCTGGTGAGCAGTAGATAGGCGTTACCTGCTGCATCATGGGGTAGGGCGTTGGCTGGCCGATCATCTACGGTGGCATAAAGCAGCGCAACATAATCATCTTCGCGCACAAGCAGGGAGATGTCTTGCCCGGAAAATTGAAAGTCAAGCTGGCTGTCTTGTATCCAGCCAATATCCGCGCCCAATGGGCTGAACGACCACACGCCGCTATATCCCGCAAAGGGGTTTGCGGCAAAGTACAACCCGTTTTGCGCACTTACCGGTGATGGGCGCTGCGTTAATGCATTGTATAGGGCGCCTGGCTGCCCATTCTGGTTAATCAGGGCAAAACCCCAAACGGGATCATCTGGCGGGGCATCGGGCTGCCAGTGATAGAGGATCATGCCGCTTAACCAAGGCCATTCGCGTTCTGCCCGATCCAGAGCGGTAAGCGTATATTCGACCTGCTGCTGCGGGCTAACTTGCCCCCAGATAGACTCTGCCCCCTGCCAGTCCCCTTGCAGCGCGTTCCAACCCCAATTGCTTGCCCACAAGGGCATCTGTCCGGCGTGGCGCGCTTCCAGTATTTCGCGTAAGCCGATAATACGCGAAAAATTCAGGGCATTTTCGCTAACCGTGCGGTCTTCTGGCGGTGAATCAAAACCATAGGGCTTAGCGGCAGCAGCGTCCATGAAGCGCGCCCCACCTAAAGCCAGTAAATCGTCAAGGTATTGCCAGTCACTGATATTTTCTGGCCCCTGTTCGGTTGTAGGCGCCAACGCTGCGGCAATGACGGCAGCGCCACTATCTGCCGCATGAATTGCTGTGTAGGCGGCAGACAGCATTGCCAGATAATCAGCGGCGCGAGGTTCACCGCCCCAGGCCGCGTATAAGTTTGGTTCATCCCATATTTGGTAGCTGTCTACGACATGCCCGTAGCGTTCAGCGAATGCCCGCGTGAAATTTGCGAAATCTGCCGGATCGTCAGGCGGCGCTAATACGCTGTCATTGGCTGGATGTGCCCACACAGGGCTTCCAACCAGCACCGGGATCAGCTTGAGGGAAGGATCGCTTTCAAATGCCGCAATGATGGCATCCCATCGTTCCCAATCATAAGTTCCCGCAGATGGCTCAATTTCGTCCCAGCGCACCATCTGCCGAACCCAGGTGATGTTCGCCGCGCGCATTAAATCAAGATTGCGCGTAATCTCATCCGGCGAATACTGAGTGAGTTCGGCATTGACGCCTAAACGCGGAATCCAGAAAGGCAGGTCAGCCGTTAGCGTGGCATCGCGATAGCCACGCAGCGTGAAATTGCGCGCCTGAATTGAGGATGCTAAGGCGACAAGGCTTCCCGCCAGCGCAGCCAGCGCGATGAGGAAAATAATCAGCGGGCGTTTCATCGCGTCCAGATCGGCTGCGAGGCATTCCCGTCCAGAGTAAGCTGATGTGACGCGCCAGAGGCGACATCAACCAGCCACAAGTTACCCTGATAGATGAAAGCGATCTGCGCTCCATCAGGGCTCCAGGTAATCGAGGCGTTGCTATTCAGCGCTTGCTGGCCGGCGGCGGGAAAGATCACCCGCGCATTGCTGCCATCTCTATCAGCAACAACCAGATCATATTCAGCGCCCTGATTGATGCTGTTTGAGAGATCACGCGCGCGCAAATAGGCCATATAACCAACTTGCCGCCCATTTTGATTGGTGAGGATGGGGGAGTACTGCGGCGTAGACCAGATGCCAGTATTTTCAGCAACATTGGCGTTGAATGAACCACTGACATCGGTGACTGCTACATGAAATGCGGGGCTGGTTTGCGGCGGCTCGTTGCCGATTGGCGCGCCATGCACCGTAGTCAGAATCAGGCTTTGATCAGGTGAGAACGACACGGTTGCGCGCCATGACCATGATTGGCGGGTTTCAAAAACGGGATAGCTCAGCAGCGTTTGGAAATCACCCGTGTTCAAGTCAACCAGGCCGATTGAGTCTGCGCGTACCCATGCCAGCGCGGTGCCATCTGGAGACCATTGAAAGTTTGTTCCCCACCAGTTGTACAGCCCGAACGATGATGGCGGCACCAACGGCTGTACCTGCAGCGGCGTACCGCTTTGCGGATCAATGGACATAATGAACAGGTCATTATTGGCGCGCCAGCCAGGGGCTACATCGGTCACTTCGCCAGTGGAGTAGCTAACCGTATTTTCCAACCCCGGCACCCAATCGGCGGCAAGGACATTTTCTGGCATTAGGGCAATTGGATCGAGCGTGAGGGTTGTGTCTGGCAATAACCACAGCTGATTGAAGATGTTTGCATCATTCCGATTACTCTGACGGGTGAAAATCAGGCTGCGGCCATCATCTGAAAGGCTAAGAACGCGGCCGTCTACATCGTTCGTATTGGTCAGCGCACGCTTTGATGTGCTGGTGTTGCGCATTGCCCACACGTTGCCACTGCTGATATAGGCCAGCGTTCCGGTGATCGGCACCGGATCAAGCTCGCCTGAAGGCCCAACGTAGATAATTTCTTCCTGCGGCTCAGACATTGGTACGCGGCTAATGAGGACAGGCTCGCCGCGCACACCATCACGAATGGTAATGCGGTAGCATACCTGTTCGGTGCCGCCGCGCCCTGGTTGTGCCAGGCGGGTTTCGCCGGGGGCTAGCGCCTCATTAGGTATTGTCCGGCTTTGGTACGGAACTTCTACTTCTTCGCAGCTTGATTCTTCGCTTACGCGGGCTACTGTGATGCGCATGCCGTCAGCGATCTGGCTAAACTGCGGCGGGTTCACTTCATCCAGCGGGCCAAGCAAGATTTCCTCTTGCCGTAAGATTTCGCCTACTGTAATGGGCATATCTTCAGCGATAGCGCGCTGCTGCCCATCTACGACAAGCGTGATGATCATGGAGGGCAGTTCTTCGCGACTATCGCAGGCGGCAACTACCAGTAGCAAGGTGCAGAAGAGCGAAACGCGCAATAAATTCTGTTTTTGAGCCTGAAACAACCTGTAAAACTGCTTCACTCGTTGAACCTCAGAATCCAAGAAAGCTGCATTGCCTCTATTATGCCTTATTTTTCAGAGGGCAATCATATGCTACGCTAAGGTAAGCTGATCGTATAGGATACGGCGATTTCGCCAGAAAACGCAGAGGCGTCTATGAAAGTGATGATCGTTGACGATGAGGCTGCGATACGCGAGGCCTTAGGCCGAAAGCTGCTGCGTGACGGGTTTGAAGTTGTGTTATGTAAAGATGGGCTGGAGGGGCTGCGCAGTTTTCACGCTGAACGCCCCGATCTGGTCATTCTTGACATTGTGATGCCTGAAGGCATGGACGGGTTGACCGTTTGCCGGCGTATTCGCGAGATCGCTGACACCCCGATCATGATGCTCTCGGCAAACGCGATCACTGAAGAAGATATTATTGATGGTTTGAATGCAGGCGCGGATGAGTACCTGACCAAGCCAGTGCGCCTGAATGAATTTGTGGCGCGGGTACAAGCATTACTGCGCCGATCTTCGATGACCAATATTGAGACTGAACAGCGTTACGATGATGGCTATTTGAGCGTAGATTTACATCGCCGCCATGTGCATGTGAACGGCAAAAAAGTACATCTTACGCCCACCGAATTTAAACTACTGGCGGTGCTGCTGGAAAATTCAGGCCGCGTGGTGAACCAGCGTGATTTGCTGGAGCATGTGTGGGGGCGGGAATATATAGATGATGTGTACTACCCGCGTGTGTATATCAGCCAACTGCGAAGGAAGATTGAGCGCGATCCGGCGAATCCGTTGTACATCCTGACGGAACACAGGATCGGCTATCGCTTTGAAAAACAGACTCACAGCACGCAGAGACTGATGTAGCCGCAAAATGCAGGCAACCAACGGCTTAACCCTGCTCATCAATGGGCTAACGCTCGCGCTTGCCCTCAGTTTTCTCTTCATTTTGCTGTGGCACGATGTACGCAAGGAAATCACCCAATTTTTTGCCGTATTTCTGGCGTTGGTGCTGCTGTGGAATCTTGGTTCATTTCTTGCGCAGGCTGTTATATTGATCGGCGTAGAAGGCTCAGCCGCGCGTTTTCCCCTGATTATGCTGGAATTTGGCTTCACTGGCTCAAGCATCGCGCTGTATGCGCTCGTTGCTTCGCTGGTGAAGATGTACTCACGCCGCTTTCGCATCTTGCTTCTGGCAGCGCTGGTAATCCTCTTTACCTATCGCGTTGCGATCTTCGCTGCGGGGGCGCCAGATCCCTTTGTCATTGATGCGGATGGCTCTCTATTTCTGCAAACGCGAACGCCGCTGCTCCTTTTTTACCTGCTGTTTGATGGGGCAGCGCTGTATTTGCTCTGGCGCTATCAGCGAAAAATACGCTTGCGTGTGCTTAAATTTGGCCTGCTGTTGTTCATCATCGGGCAGAGCATCGGATTTCTGAATCCTGAGCTAGATACCTTTCTAATCTCCACTGTGATCGGCGCATTAGCGACGCTTGTCATCAGCGTGGGCATTTTGCAGCAGGAGATTTTTCGCCCACTGGCTGAGCGTAAGTCTCAGGTAGAGGCGATACGTAATGTGATCGCCTCCATTGCCAGTCAGAATGCAGTGGATTCGATTCTGGAACAACTGGTGCGGCAGTCTGCTGAACTGCTTGAGGCTGATGGCGCGGCGATTTTTCTGCTTGAAGATGACGGTTTGTCGCTTAAGACAACCTATGAATTGATCAATGACCGTCTTGGAAGCCGGCTGCCACTGGGCGAGGGCGTGGCGGGAACTGCTGTGCAAACTGGCAAGCTGATTCAGCTTGATGATTATGCGCGCGATTGGAAGGGCAGCCACGAATTTGCCTATGCCAGCGAATTTTTTGGCGCGGTGATGTGTGCCCCGCTGGTGGCTGGTGGCGATCCTGTGGGCGCATTGATGGTTGTAGCGTCACGACATGGGCGGTTGTTCGATAGGGAAGATGCCTATCTGTTGCAACTGCTGGCAGCACAGGCGGCTGTTGCTATCATTCAGAGTAGGTTGTTTGCCGGCCAAACTGAATTGAATGTTCAAATTGAGCAAAGCCGAAACCAACTGGAAACTGTGCTGGTCAGCACGGACAGCCCGGTTATTGCGATTGACCGCGAATTTAATCTGATTTTTGCCAATCCTGCGGCGGCTGCATTGGTGGGCGCGCAAACGGTTGATCCGAATGCGCCAATTGCCGATCTGCTGCCAGCATCGGCGTTCCCAAACAACTTGCGTAAAGCCCTTCGCGAAATCCGAAAACGACGATCATTCACTTACGAAGCTGAGTTGGGGGACAAAATCTATCTGTGCCACGTGGCAGGGCTAGGGCGGCCAAAGATGCAAGGGTGGGTGGCTGTGCTGAACGATATCACCCAGCTTAAAGAGCTGGATCGCCTAAAGAGCGAAATGGTGCGCATGACCAGCCACGATCTCAAAAATCCACTTCAGGCGGCGATGGCAAATGTGGATTTGCTTCATGAAGATATTTACGAGACTGGCAGCGAAGATGTGCGCCAATCGCTGGATACTATTGACCGCCAGCTTCAGCGTATGAACCGCATTATTCGCGGCATTCTTGATCTTGAGCGCCTGCGCGATGGCGCGCTTGCGTTAGAATTATGCGCGCCTGTGCGGATTATTGAGGATGCCGTTCATGAAATTCGCGAATTTGCGCGCGAACAGAGCGTGGTGCTTGATTATGTGGCAGATGACGACTTACCACTGATTTTGTGCGATGTGCAACAATTTGAACGTGCAATTATCAATTTAATTGAAAACGCGATAAAGTTTACCCCGGCGGGCGGCAGCGTGAAGGTCGCCGCTGAACGTGACAACGGTGAAATTGTGTTTAGCGTTTCAGATACCGGTGTAGGAATCGCAGCGGAACTACACGAGCGTATTTTTGATCGCTTTTATCGGGGTAAGCAGCGCGGCGTTGAGCATGTAAGCGGCTCAGGGCTGGGTTTAAGCCTCGTCAAAGCGATTGTGATAAATCACCGGGGTAGAATTGCGCTGGAAAGCGAAATCGGCGTTGGCACACGCTTCACTATTTATGTTCCATGTGCGTAGATAAGGAAAAATGCGAAACTTGCGAACCCTCATCGGGCTAATTCTTCTGATCATTACTTCGGCAGCAACATTTGTAGCAGTTCAGGCACAGCAGCAGGCGCAAACACCAACCCCCGCGCCAGTCAAGTCGGCAACGCCGGGCCCTACTGCAACTACAGCGGAAATTGAGGTTGAAACACCCTCTGAAGCCCAAACTGCGCAGACGGGCGACCCATTCTCGCCGCTCACTCAGACTGATTTACAATCGTTGACAGGCAATGTGCAGCGCCCTAATGCCATCGGATTTTTCGATAACTATTTATATATTGCCTGTACAGGGGATGGCACCGTTTATGAAACGAACAGCGAGACAGGGGAGACCAGAACCTATATCTTCGGTGTGACCAATGCGCATACGATTATCCCTGAAGAAGTGAACAACGAACTGGTGCTATGGGTGCCAGATTACGGCGAAAACAGCATTAAGCGTATAACCCGCGCGGGCGTCGAAACGATTGCCGAAGATTTTGAAGGCCCCTGGGGAATGATTCGCTATGGCGAAGATGGTTTTCTGGTCAGTAACCTGCTAGGCGATCACGTTGATGTTGTGACCAGCGAGGGAGAAGTTGAAACGCTGCTTGAAGGCCTTGCTGGCCCGACAGGGCTTGCGCTGGATGACGACATACTTTACGTGGGGAATAACGGCAGCACCCGGCGCTCAATTGAATGGTTTGACCTTAGCGAGGCCGAACCCACTGCTGCGCCACTGCTGACCGGAGTGCAAAACACGACAGGGCTGCAGCTAGCGCAAGATGGCTATCTGTATTTTGCGTATGCGCTAGGGACGCGCGGTGTTGTCGGGCGGATTGATCCAGCAGCGTGCCGTGAAAATGGCGGATGCACTAACGAGCAAATTGAAATTGTAGTCTATACCGAACTGGCAACCCCGCTGGCAGGCTTGACGGTCACGCCGGATATGCGCTTGTTTGTCCACACAATGTTTAACCCCAGCATATACTGGGGGCGGATTGGCGAAGCACCAGCTAGCGCTAATTAGTGTGACAAAATCTTTCCTAAGAATTGTTTCAGGCGATCATGATCCGGGTTTTCGAACAGATCGTTGGGCGTAGTTTCAACGACTTTTTCGCCGTGATCCATAAAAACCACGCGGTTCGCTGCTGCGCGGGCGAAGCCCATCTCGTGGGTTACGACAACCATTGTCATGCCTTCGCGCGCTAGATCGAGCATTACATCCAGCACTTCTTTGATCATTTCAGGGTCTAGCGCGGAAGTTGGCTCGTCAAACAGCATGATTTTGGGATTCATCGCCAGCGCGCGGGCAATCGCTACACGCTGCTGCTGCCCGCCAGATAATTTTGTCGGGTACACATTCGCTTTTTCAGGAATGCCAACTTTTTCAAGAAGCTGCCGCGCAATTCCCTCAGCCTCTTCTTTATCACGATTGCGAACAATGCGCTGTGCCAGCGTGATATTGCCCATCACCGTGAGATTGGGAAATAGATTGAACTGCTGGAATACCATGCCGACTTCTTCGCGTATTTCGTTGATGTTCGTGCGCTTCGCATTTAAGGGAATGCCATCAACATAGATTTCGCCGCTGTCAATCGTTTCAAGCTTATTGATGCAGCGGAGCAGTGTGCTTTTTCCCGAACCACTGGGGCCGATGATCACCACGACTTCGCCAGGATAGATGTCTAAATCGACGTTGTTGAGCGCATGTACGTGACCAAAATGCTTGGTTGCATTGCGAATATGGATGATCGGTTCGATATTGAGTTCTGCCATAGCTTTAACCTTCGCGGCGATCTGCATGGAGAAAATGCTCCAGCGCATTCACGCCCAATGCCAGGAAAATCGTCAGGTTTGCATAGATGAAGGACAGCACCAATAGCCCTTCTGGATAGCGAAAGCGATTGCTGGAATACTGCCGTGTGAGATAGGTGACTTCGGGGACGGCAACCGCCGAAGCCAGCGACGTATCTTTGAGCAGTAAGATGAAGTTATTGCCTAAGGCGGGCAAGATATTTCTGACAGCCTGAGGCAGGATGATATAGCGCATAGCCTGAAAATAATTCATGCCTAATGAACGTGCTGCTTCCATTTGCCCTCGTCCGATGCTTTCGATACCTGCGCGAAAAACTTCGGACATGAAAGCGCCATAGGTGACTGCAAAAGCAAGGATGATGCGCCATTTTTCATCAATGTCACGCGAACGCAGCGTAGTAGTTTCGATTATTTCAGGGTTGACGCCAACAAAGCGTTGAAGCATGTCGTCAATAAAGGTGATTGGTGGTCGCCCTGGCACGGTGTTTCCAGAAGCGTCTACGGTATCCTGCGTTCCAGCGATGAACTCCACAAGCCCAGGCACGATCACAAAGTTGAATACGAGGATGATGACGAGCAGTGGCAGCCCGCGAAATAGTTCAACATACAGGGTGGATACATTGTAAATAAATGCATTTTTTGAGACGCGCATCAGTGCGACCAGCACGCCAACAACGAGAGAGATGAAGAACGAAATAAGTGTGATTTCGAGAGAAATACGAATGCCGGGAGCGATGTAATTCCAGGCTTCCGACAGGATAACGCTGCTTATAATACTGATGGCAACGATAATGTTAATGATGAGAAAGG
The DNA here is from genome assembly GCA_001567085.1 of Chloroflexi bacterium OLB15. Taxonomy (GTDB): domain Bacteria; phylum Chloroflexota; class Anaerolineae; order Aggregatilineales; family Phototrophicaceae; genus Flexifilum. The sequence continues at coordinate 5,394 of LMZS01000050.1, read as the reverse complement.
CGATAAGCCAACTTTGGCGACGCACCAACCGTCTTGCAAACCCTCGAACATCAATTAGTTCGCGGCGTTTTTCTGAAACCGGAGGCTGCATGGAAAGTGTGGAGTTTGTCATATTGGGAAGTATCCAGAAAATGAGAAGCGGGGTGCCCTAAACCGCACCCCGCCTCTTGAATATCAGTATTACTCAAACCACGCGCGGTAGATGTCGTCCCACGTGCCATCAGCTATCATGCGATTCATAGCAGCGTTGATGGCTTCAACCAGATCGCTTCCAGGCGGGAATGCAAATGCAAGCCCTTGAACACCACTGAGCGATTCATCAAGGGTACGCATACCACCCTGCGCTTCAATATAGCCTTCAGCAGAGGGGCGATCCACTGCGACTGCGTCAACGTCATCGTTGAGCAAGGCTTCAATTGCTGCGCCGAAAGTGTCGAAACTACGGGTGTTGTCTACACCAAAAACGTTGTGCGCTGTGATTTCATTGGTGGTGCCGATTTGGGTACCGATTGCGAAATCGGGCAGCGCCAATAATTCATCAACGGTGCTGAAGCGATCTTCAGTATCCCGTACAAGCAGCGTTTCATCATAGCTCTGGTAAAGCTGCGAGAAATCAACTGTTTCGTCACGCTCTGCCGTGTAGGTAATGCCATCAGCGGCGACATCGAATTCACCGTTGGCAATCGCGATTAACATGCCATCCCATGAGGTTTCTTCAAAAACGGGAACGCAGTTGATTAGCGCGCAAATTGCGTTAAAGGTGTCATAGTCCCAACCAATACCTACGCCGTTGTCATCAAGGTAGTTATAGGGCGGGTAGGCATTTTCGACGGCAATTGTGATTTCACGACCTTCAAGATCGGGTAGATCTTCGGGCGAAACAAACCAGCGGGTGTAAATCTGATCCCAACGGCCACTGGCGATCAAGGCGTTCATGGCGGCGTTAATGGGTTCAATCAGATCGCTGCCGGGCGGGAAGGCAAACGCAAGACCCTGCTGGCCGCTGAGTGATTCTTCCAAAGTGCGCATGCCGCCCTGCGCTTCAATGTAGCCTTCGGCGGAGGGGCGATCCACGACCACTGCGTCTAGATCATCGTTCAACAAGGCTTCAATCGCTGCGCCGAAGGTGTCAAAACTGCGGGTGTTATCTGCGCCAAAAACGTTGTGCGCGGTGATTTCATTGGTGGTGCCGATTTGCGTACCGACGATAAAATCAGGCAGTCCCAATAGTTCTTCAACGGTGCTGAAGCGATCTTCGGCCTCCCGAACCAGTAGGGTTTCGTCGTAAGCCTGGTAAAGCTGCGAGAAATCAACCGATTCATCGCGCTCAGCCGTGTAGGTAATGCCATCGCCGGCGACATCAAATTCGCCGCTGGCAACCGCGATTAACATGCCATCCCATGAAGTTACTTCAAATACGGGCGTGCAGTTGAGCAGGCGGCAAATATCGCGGAAGGTATCATAGTCCCAGCCAATACCTACGCCATTTTCATCGAGATAGTTATAGGGCGGGTAAGCATTTTCAATAGCAATAGTGATCTCGCGCCCTTCCAGATCGGGCAGCTCAGGGGCTGCATCTTGAGCCGAAATGCCCGCAACGGACAAAACGGCGATCATAAGTGCTATCAAAAGCATTTTCAGACGCATGTTATAAAGGCCTCCTCAATAGCTTGATCCAGGATGGATTGATGAAATACGAAGGCAACCATTATAGATAGTTCAGCGGGGGACTGCTACAAATTAGCGTCGAGGCGCAGCAGATAGGCGCATCTGTCAGCATCACGCAGAAAATCTACAGCAGTATAGCCCGCCTTGAACGCCTGAATTAGCGCCTCCCGAAGCGCGAGCCGCCACGCTTTGCGGCTTGCTACATCAAGCGCTTTCAGGCTGCAAGGAATTTCAATTCGGATGAAATTTTGCCCGATTGCCTCAGAATGGCTAACCGGCCTATCTTCAGCGCCTGATAACAGATATGGAGATGTGTTCGCATAGTCATTAGAGACACGGGGTTGGTGCGTAGTAGTCAGATCCCACGAAGCTTCCAAACGGTCGCTAGCGATGCCACGATTGATGGCATCGTTCATGGTACCGTAGAAATTTATGTAATATAGGTTGCTGGTTACGCCTAACATCCTCAAATTAAAATTTGCGTTTCCCGCTTGAAGTGGATCAAATGTCCAGCGAATTTCCCGGTATCCAGCGGCGCGACCCCATTCTGCCTGAGCCTGCTTAAGGCGATAGCCAACATTCCGATGCTGGTAATCTGATAAAACGCCAGTGACATGCGACCACAACATTGGGGTGCCATTGCGGAATCCGGGGAAAGCCACGCTCATGCCAATCATGACTTCGCCGTCGTATGCCCCCAGCGAGATACCACCCGCTGAACGAATCGCTTGCATCAGGCTGGAAGGGATAACGTCGCGATCCTGCACCCCCCACACCGCAATTTCAATCTCAACCGCCTGCTCAAAATCCTCAATCGATTCCAATACACGTATTACAATTTCGCTCATCTACCTAACGGCTCCGCGACGACAATGCCTATCAATGCTGTGATCAACCCGACATGCAGCGAGATAGCCCAAAGCCATTCCCAGAAGCTGGACGGGGCAAGTAAGTTCAGAATTTGCGCTATAAATGCCACAATGACCAGCCCGATGCCAATGATGATGGGCAGCCCCCGGCGTTTCGCCAGCCCTGAAGAGAGCGATTCGAGCATACGGCCAAAACGGGAGGACTGGTCAATTCGTTTGAACATAACCTATCCTGAAATACGATATTGTTTGAACTTGTCGAATAAATTCGCCGGAAGGCGTACTGTTAATTCTATGCCAGAGTCTTTTGCAGTTTGTTGGTGAACTACCGCCAATTCGTGAAGCTGTGAAACAAGATCGCCACGCTCATAGGGCAGCAGCAGCTTCACCTGATAGAGAGATGAAGAAATTGCCCGCGAAATTGCCGCCGTCAATTTATCGAGGCCGGTATTTTTTCGCGCCGAAATCGTCACAACGTCAAAATATTCATGCGAGTTCGGCAATTCAGGGGGCGATTCGCCTTTGTACTTGTCGGCCTTATTCCAAACGAGGATGCGCGGCACCAGCGGCACATCAATTTCGGCCAGCGTATCTTCTACGGTTTCAATATGACCCGGCGCGTTCTGGGCGTTGATATCAACCACCTCCAGAATAATATCGGCTTCGGCGATCTCCTCCAGCGTGGCGCGGAAGGCGGCGATAAGTGTGGTCGGCAGTTTTTGAATGAAACCGACGGTATCAGTGACCAGAATTTGTAAGCCGTTCGGTAAATCAACACGCCTTGTGGTGGGGTCTAGCGTGGCAAACAGCTGATCAGCAATATATACGTCCGCCCCGCTTAAGGCATGCAGCAAGGTGGATTTTCCAGCATTGGTATAACCGACCAGCGCCACAAGGGGAATACCGGTGCGGTTGCGCTGCTGGCGATGCCTACTGCGATGCCCGCGCACTTTTTCCAGCTCTTGCTTTAAGCGGCTAATACGATGCCGAATTTCACGGCGGTCAACTTCCAACTGGGTTTCGCCGGGGCCGCGCAAGCCTACGCTGCTGCTGCCACCTGCCTGCCGCGAAAGGTGCGTCCACTGGCGCGTAAGGCGGGGCAGGCGGTACTCATACTGAGCGAGTTCAACTTGCAGCGCGCCTTCGTGTGTGCTGGCATGCTGGGCAAAAATATCAAGGATCAGCGCCGAGCGATCCAGCACTTTAATATTTTCACCGAAGCGCTCTTCAAGCTCACGCTGGTGGCGTGGAGTTAGCTCATCGTCAAAAATGACCGTCTGAATATCGTTGGCGATTAACGCTTCGCGGATTTCTTCAACCTTACCGGAGCCAATCAGCGTTGCCGGATCTATCTGGTTGAGATTTTGTGATGCTTGCCCGACCACCTCCATGCCAGCGGTATTGGCAAGCAGCGCCAATTCTTCCAGCGATTCTTCGGTGGTGAGCAGCGGTTGGCTGCGTTTTAGCCCAATGCCGACCAAAAAGGCGCGTTCAGGCCGCTGATTGAGTTCGTAGGAATGTTCGGCGGGCATTGACTAATTCCGCTCTTGATACCACTGTTTAAGACGCCCTAACGCTTCGTCCAATCTTTTATCGGTGGTACAAACGCTCAAACGGACGTATTGTGTGCCACCCGGCCCATATATCGCGCCGGGAGCCATCGAGACATGGGCGTTCAACAACGCTTGTTCAGCATAACTTGCGCCATCAAGCGATGGATCGGTCACTTTTCCCCATAAATATAGCGCACCACCGGGATGATATGGCGTAAGCCCGGCCTGGGGAAGCGCTTCAAGCATTATGTCTCGCCGGCGCTGGTAAACCATATTACGATCATGAATCCACGAGGAAGGGATTTCATCTAAGGCGGTGATACCCGCTTCGTAAATCGGCAAAAAGTGACCGCTGTCAAAATTGCTTTTGACCTGTAATAGGTTCCTGATTGCCGTTTGGGAACCAACTGCTGCCCCTAAACGCCAACCCGCCATGTTATAGGTCTTAGAGAACGAGATGAACTCGACGGAGCAATCGAGCGCGCCATTTGTCTGTAAAACGCTGCCAGCTTTGAAACCATCATAGGTCACATCAACGTACGGATTATCAGATGCCAGCAGCAGATCGTGCTCGCGGCAGAAATTTACCGCCTGTTGATAAAACTCCAGGCTGGCAACGGCGCCGGTTGGGTTATTGGGGTAATTCATCCACAGCAGCTTTGCGCCAGAAGGGAGGTTATGCGAAAGCGCATCTAAATCTGGTAAAAAGCCTGTTTCTTCATTTACCGGCAGCCAGTGTACGGATGCGCCCGCTAAATAGGCGCCGAGCGAATATGACGGATAGCCAATATCTGGCACCAGCGCAACGTCCCCGCGATCCAGGTAGGCAAGGCACAGATTCACGATGCCTTCCTTGCTGCCGACCAGGGGTAAAATCTGTGTTTCAGGATCAACTTCCACGCCAAAGCGGCGGGCATAATAGCGCGCAACCGCCTCACGGAAGGATTTTGGCCCACGATAGCCAGAGTATCCGTGCGTATTCGGCTTATGCGCCATTTCAGAAAGCGTATCTATCACGACTTCTGGCGGCGGCATATCAGGGCTGCCTACATCAAGATTGATGATGTCAATTCCCTTACTTTTCAATTCTTCCACCCGCCGCCCTAGCGTGGCAAGCGGATAGTCTGATAGGGAGCGTAGTCGGTTAGCGGGCTGTGGCAAAGTTTAATTCCTTTGCTTCTTCAAGAGACGAACGCATAGAGTTTAGCGCGCGAGTGGCATAAGCACCGTAACGCAGGCGTTTATCCTTTATTGGCTCAGCCAGTTCGGGCATGATACCAAAATTAGCTTTCATAGGCTGGAAC
>LMZS01000049.1 GCA_001567085.1 Chloroflexi bacterium OLB15 | reverse complement strand
CATAAGTGCGCGGAATGGGGGCGTGGGGAACACCGAGATAATCGCGCTGGTAGTAATTGACCTCAGATGGCCCGAAGAACTCATCCTCCATGTCCAGCGTGACGAGTTTCAGGAATAGTTTGGTCGGTTTCGCCCCTGTTGCATCTTCAGAGTAGGTGATGCCAAGCCGAATGTTGGTGGATAGCTCACGGGCATCAATGAGCATATCAATCTTCGCCACCTGCCCCTGTTGTAGCGTCCCGCTGACGTTTAGCACATGGGTTAACCAAGCCTCAGTGATCTGTTCAACTTTCGTGATTAACCCATCACTACCCATATCGTTTATTCTGTTCCCCGTTTGTGAAGTGACAGCGAAAGCGGCGCATATTCAGCATGAACCCTCGTGCCATCTGTTAACGTACATTCAATCGTGGGATGATCTGCCGTGAAGGTTTCGCCGCAAGCTGACACAATGCTCTCGATCACCTGCCAGCGCTGTGCATCGTTCTCAAACGTGATATCACTTGCCCGGGTCAGACCGTTTTTGCTATAACGCACACCCTGTCCGTCGATGAAAATTGCAGTGATCGCTGGATCAGCTAGCAGCGCTTCGAGTGGTCCCAAGTTCATCGGTAAATCTATCATTGCTGTTCCCTTTCATTGTGCAGTGTTAATCACACCATCAATACCGTAAATCACGCCGTTGGCGAGCCGCACATCCCACAGGATCGCTACACCTTCGATCTCCCAATAGCTGCTGTCGGTCACACCGAAGTTGAGAGAAAGCGTATTTCCGTTAAGCATCGTCAAGGCTGCATTTTGCGGCAACGCATAAGGCGGCAGGTTCTGCGCAGTGATATGCGACGCGAACAAGCTGCCCAACTGCGTCGCGTCCGGGATGATGCTAGCGGCTAATGTGCGATCAACCGCCGAGTTGACAGGAAGAAACAAGGTATACTCGCCGTCGTCTGCCAGCGAATCAAGTATATCCGTTTGTGCGATGAGTTCGGCAATCTGCGCGAACTGTGCGCCTTCGTGGATTGATTGCAGGTACTCGGCAATCGTTAATGAGCTGGAACGGTGGTAGATGATCTGCGGCTCGCCCGTTGGTGTAAGCCGCACAGCGATCAAGAAATCGGTGTTGGCGTGGGGCGTGAACACTTCCGAATACGCTAGGTCGCCAACCATGCCACCAATCGTAGCCTCTGTTAGCGGCAGTTCAAGAAAACCATAATCACCAGCGGGAATTTCAGGCAAGGCTGGCGCATCATCGATAGTGACATTTGAGATCGCCTGATCGGTGAGATTGACAATAATCGCGGTGCTACCGTCTGCCTCCGCCAATAGTTCGGTTTCTTCGACGACGACAAAAGTAACCTGTTGGCTGTACTCACCATCAACGATCACGCTATAGCTTTGTCCCGATTCCAGGGTAAGCACGGTGGATGCGCTTGCTTCAGGCTGGTCGGCAATCGCTGTCGTCAGTGTATGTTCACCGGCCGCAACTTCGACATAATCCGTCGCAAAAGGCCATCCAATATCCTCAAAGATCAGAGCGTCATCCAACATGATGTCGATCACCGCGCTGATCTCCGGCAGATACGAGAGCTGCATTATTCGCAGTCGGGCAGGATCATCGCCCTGAGCCTGAACGAGCCTGATGCTGAACAGCAGGATCAGGAGCAAGTAAAATGACTTTTTCGGCATCTTTAATCCCTTTCGTGTGACCAGTTAGGGTCTTCTCACGTTAGCAGGGAATGTTTCCCGTTGTCATGGGGGCATACCCCTAAATAGGCCGGGAAGATTTCAGGGCAAATATAGCGCCTATGTACTGGTCTACCCCCAGTTTAATGGAGTCGCAGTGGCTCAAGCTGCAATCGTAACCGGTGCAGCATAGGCGATGCGAGAGTGCAGCCGCTGCCGGTTGTAGAACACCTCAATGTAATCAAAGATCGCCATGCGCGCTTCCGACCGAGTCGCAAAGACCTGTCCGCGAACCGCTTCGAGCTTGAGCGTAGCAAAGAAACTCTCCGCCATCGCATTGTCATAACAGTTGCCTGAACCGCTCATGCTGCGAATGACTTTCCCCTCACAGGCTTCCGCATAGAGTTGGTTGGCGAACTCGCTGCCGCGGTCGGAATGCAGGATCACGCCCGCAGGCGGACAATGATGCTGCCATGCTATCGTGACGGCTGCCAGGGCGAGCCGGGCATCATGGTGTACTTCCATCACCAGCCGGCAATCTGCCGGGTGAAGATGTCCAGCACCGTCACCAGATACAGCCAGCCTTCGCGCGTCGGAATGTAGGTGGTGTCCGTGACCCATTTCTCGTGTTTATGCTCAGCGGTGAAGTCCTGTGCCAAGCGGTTCTCCACAACATACTGGTTGTGCACCGAACGCGTCAGACAGGAGCGCTGCGGTTTCACGCGCACCGAGCGCAAATGCAGCTGACGCATCAGCCGGGCAACCCGCTTGCGTGACGTGCAGATGCCTTGCAAGCGCAGGGCGGCTTCCATCCGGCACAGCTCCCCAACCGCGACTTTTCCGCGTGCCTGTTCCATCACGGCATAGCGCTCGGCTTTTCCTGGCTGACGATCGAGATAGCTTTTTTTAGCACCTGAATGGTCGTCTCTTTCTGCGCGACCGTGCGCTCCAATTCTCGCACGCGTCTGCTCAGCTCGCTCATTGTCGCCGTGTTCACGTCCAACACTTCCGGTTGCCCGAACTGCTTCATCCAGTGGTGGAGTGTTTTGTTGGAGATCCCGAGTTCGCGGGCTGTGCGCGATATGTTCTGGGTGGCTTCTGCCTTGCGCACCGCTCCCCGTTTGAACTCTTCCGTAAATTGTGATCCTCGAACTATTTTCCAGTCTCCCTTATCTCGATTGTTGTACTCGCTTGGGAAACTGTTACTCTATTTTATCGGGGGTAGGCCAGCGGTGACGCAGAGGAAATACAGGGTTATAGCAAAACAAAAACCAGCAGCAAGACTGCTGCTGGTTTTGTCAGAACGGAATGTTCGCTTACCGTCCTAAACTGCGGGAAGGACAAGAGTTTAGGCGAACAACCCACAAGCTATACCACCCCTGAATTTCTACAACAGATTGCATTTCCTCAACGCGCAAGTATAGCGCGCTTCACAGACCCGGAAAAGGTTTTGGCTTTGCGGTGATTGGGGAGAGGTTTCATCTCCCCCAACCACCTTGAAGGCTCGCTGCTCTCGCCAGCAAGACTCCCGTAGGACAGTCTAACACGCTTCCGCGAAGTCTTTGCAAGCACAGCGATTTCTATCCGGTTTGTTGAATTGAGAGGAAGTTGCAATGACTCGCGTTTTCGTTTTTACCAATCACAAAGGGGGTGTCGGCAAATCGACATCCGCCACCAATACCGCGCTCGGTATCGCAGGAATGCTGCGACGCGCTGGCGCTCCCAATGCCCGTGTCCTGCTGATTGATACGGACAGCCAAGCACACGCGACCCTCGTCACGACGGGGACAAAGGACTACGGTACGGATGATAGTCTATATACCGTACTCATGGCAGACCGCCAGAATGCGGCGCAGACCCTGCTCAACTGCATTGTGCAATCAACTTGGGACGCTGACTTACACGTTCTACCTGCCTCCCCGATGTTGGAGGGTGCAGAGCGCGAATTGATGGGGATTGCCGGTGCGCCCTACCGTCTGGCTGATCCCTTGAGTCGTATCCTCAATCGTTATGCCGCCATTGTCATCGACACGCGCCCATCGTTTTCGCTCATGACTGAGATGGGTTTGATTGCGGCGACAGACGCGATTGTGCCAGTCGAACCACGCTATCTGGAAACCGTTGGCTTGATGAGCGTCATCGGGAAAATCAACGACATTCGTGAAGGTTGGCGGCAGCCAAACCTGCGTGTCAGCGGCATTCTGGTCACAAAGATGAACACCCGCATCCGGGGACACAATCATCTGCTGGATGAACTCAAAGCGCACAGCGTTTTGGGGAAACTGCTCTTGGGTGTTGTCCCAGCAAATGAAGCGGTGTCCTACGCCCATCAAAATCACCAGAGTGTCTTCAACTACGATCCCAAAGCACCAGCGAGTAAGGCCTACGCGCAGTTTGTGGGCAAGCTGGTACAGCGCATTGCCAAAGGTGGTGCGTAATGCCACCGAAGAACCAGACCCATCGGATTGATGATCTGCTTGGCAGTGTCACCGAAGAACTGCTGCTGGGCAATCCGCAGCAGTTCGAGGATAACAGCATCCGCGTGGAACGCCTCTTGCTGGAGATGGTGCGTCCCGATCCGGTGCAACCACGTCGGGTACTGCCAGAACAGCTTCATTTCGCTTTCCACAGTAATCGCCTCACGCCGACTCAGGCGCTCAAAGAACTCGTCCAACTCGTACAGGTCGCCGCCCGGCAGCGGGGACGACCTTTCAATAATGTATTGGAACTGTTCCCTAACCCGGATGATGAAAGCGATGAAGAAGAATCAGTACACCTTTCACCCGAAGAACAACTGCTGCACGATCTGGTGAACCTCGCTATTACTATCCGTGATGATGGACAGGTCAATCCGCTGACAGTGGTGGATGTCTCGCAGGGCGTGACTCAGCAGTTTCGGATTGAGACGGGCGAACGGCGCTACTGGGCGACGTGGCTGCTGCGTGATTTCATCGCTGGCTACAACAGCGATGGCATGATCCCATGCATCATCATCCCGGCGGAGCGTTCATCAGTCTTTCGGCAGGCAAAAGAGAACACCGCTCGCAGCGGTTTATCGGCGATAGCGATGGCGCGACAGGCGGCTCTGCTGCTGTTGACAGTACATGGCTACCAAATCCCTGATAGTGCTGTTCCCAATGATTTCTACCGTCAGGCACTTGACATTGACTTGCGTGGTAAGCGGGAATACACCGAAGCGATTCTGAGTGCGATGGGTGGTGCGAAAAAGGGCTACTTTAGCTACATCAAGAACCTGCTGCGGCTCTCCGATGAAGCGATGGAACTGGCAGATCGCCATAATCTTGATGAACGTCGCTTGCGTCCCGTTGTAGCGTTAGCCCCTGAATATCATGCCGAGGTTGTTCGGCAAATCATCGACCTCAATCTAACTGCCAAACAGGTCAAAGAGTTATGCGAAGGTGATTTGCACGAAGGCAAGGAGGATGAGCAGGAAAAGATACCTGCGCCTGCGCTCAAGATTGCTAAAGCCGCTCAAACGACGACTGTGGCAGCACCACAGGATATTGCCCGTGCGCTAATTCGACAGGAAGGCGATACCAGTCTCGCTCGCGCCCGTCTTCAAGCACTACGGAAATTACTGACGGATGTTGAACGCTATCTGGTAGATGAATAAAAGGTTCACCCGGGTGAACCTTTTGGAGAT
>LMZS01000048.1 GCA_001567085.1 Chloroflexi bacterium OLB15 | reverse complement strand
CGACAGCGGGGGCGTTTTACGGTTTCAGCGACGGCAGGGGCGGCATCAGCCAATTTCAACCTGACCAACATGCCGGACGTACCCGCCGCGCTTTCGATTACCGGCGGCAATAACCAGACGGCAGGCGCAGGCACAGCTTTCGGCGCAGCCCTGCAAGCGCGGTTAACCGATGCTTACGGGAATGGTATTTCAGGGCAGCCGGTGACGTTTACCGCGCCAGCCAGCGGCGCTTCAGGAACCTTCAGCAGCACGAGCACCAACATCCAGACGGTCAATACTGATGCTGGCGGCTTTGCCACCTCATCAACCTTCACGGCAAATGGCGTGGTTGGCGGGTACAGCATCACCGTCAGTTTTGGCGCGCTGTCGCAGAACTTTAGCATGACCAACCAGGCGGGGATTCCGGCTTCACTGGCTATCACGGGTGGCGATTTGCAGTCCACGCAGATCAACACGGCATTCGCGCAACCGTTACAGGGAAGAATTACCGACGGTTTTGGCAATCCAGTGCCAGGGGTTGCGGTGACGTTCACCGCGCCAGCCAGCGGCGCATCGGCGATCTTTGCCAGCACAGGCACGATCACGGAGACAGTAAATACCAACGGCAGCGGTATTGCCACTTCATCTACGGCCACGGCTAACGGCACGCCGGGCATGTATGGCGTGATCGGCTCGTCGGCGGGCGTTGGATCGGTCAGCTTCGACATCACCAATACCGCGCCAACCACGATTGTGAGCAACCTGAACGACAGCGGCGCTGGCAGCCTGCGACAGGTGATTACAGATGCGCTTCCCGGCAGCACGATCACTTTTAGCGTGACCGGCACGATTACGCTGACCAGCGGGCAGATCGGCATCGGTAAAAACCTGACGATTGACGGGCCGGGCGCGGGATCGCTGACGATTAGCGGAAACAATGCTAGCCGGATATTCGTGATCGGGGCGGCAGTCACGATTCAGGATGTACGCATTACACAGGGTTTTTCAAATACCTTCGATGGCGGCGCGCTTTACGTCAGTTCGGGGGCTTCGCTGACGCTGAACAGCGTTCAGGTAGATAACAGCACCACTGGCGTGGGAAATTCATGCTGCGAAAAGGGCGGCGTAATTTTCAGCCAGGGCAACCTGACAATCACTAACAGCGGGTTCTATAACAACACCGCCAATCAAATGGCGAGCGTGATCGCGATCTGGATAGATGGCACGGGCTTTAGCCTGACCAACAGTTGTATTGTGGGGAATGTGCTGGCAGGCAACGGCGCGGGGCTGGCTGTGAGCAGCCTTGTTGGCGGGACTGTGAACGGTAACTGGGTGGGGCGATGCTGGCGGGCCGGGCGCGAACGGCGCGAACAGCACCAACATTACTGATGCGCCTTTGCTACCAGCCCGATACCCGGCGTGCCAGGGTGCTGACAGGGGGCGGGCCATTGGCTCGCCCGCTTTGTCTTTCAGATAGGGGCTGCACTCGCGGCTTTACGCGGCACCATGCCTAACTGCGCCATTTCCCAATCGAGCGTTGGCGGGATGCCAGCTTTCAACGGACGCGGGTTGTAGCCAAATTCCTTGCGCGCTTTCGCGTTATCGCCCAGATAGGTGACCCCCGCCGCCACGCGCAGGTATTCAGAACTGTAATTTTCCGGTACCGACGCAATTGATTCGACTATCCCCATGATTGAGGACATCAATTTCAAGATGCCGGGGCTGGTTTGCGATGGCATTTTGATGCCGGTGTACTGTTCGGCAGTTTTGAGCGCGTTCACCAGCGTGGCAGAGGGGCCGCAGATGATGTAGCTTTCACCGACTTCGCCCTGCTGCATGGCCAGAATATGCCCGTCTACGATGTCATCCACATAACCCCAACTATAGGCTACACGTTTAGGCACGGTGGTCAGCGTGCGCCGCAGGTATCCTTTCCAGATGTTGTGCGCCGGGCCGCCATCGCCGGGGCCGTAAACCATGCCGGGCTGCACAATGGTCAGGGGCAGGCCGCGTTCGATGTACTCTTCCGCTACATGATGGGCTAGTGCTTTGGTGCGGTCATATTCGCTGAGATGCTTGCCGGTGAAGCGGAAGGTTTCGTCCAGTTCTTTGCCGTGCGTATCAGAATTGATGGCGAGCGTGCTGGTATAAACACCTTTGACTACGCCGGTTTCGCGCATCATCTCGAAAATTGCGCGCGAGCCTTCGACATTGACCGCCGCCGCCTGTGACTTGTCTTTCACGCCCACTTTGTACCAGCCCGCGACGTGGAACACGCCTTCACAGCCAGACATTGGCTTACGCAGGCTGTATTTATCGGTAATATCGCCTTGAAAGATGGTTATGCCTGCTTCTTCGAGATCGCGGGCTTTTGCAGGATCGCGAACGACAGCGACGACCTCATGGTTCAGATCAATCAACTTGAGCGCCAGCTTTTTGCCGATGAAGCCGGTTGCGCCAGTCACCAGATAACGCATCGTTCACCCCCGTCATTTATTAACGAAGACGATGCTTTAAGCATAACGCAGTTTTAAGGGCAGGTAATAACTGGCGAAATTGAAGCGCGTTATAACCCTGTCGCTGCACGATCATGCTTTGTGACGGCGGCAAGGTGAAACAGAGGCGCGCCGACGATCAAAAAAGCCCTGACCAGCGTGGGGGGCTGATCAGGGCAGAAAAGAGGAGTGTGAATCACACCCGCTCAGGGCGGGGGCGATTCACTAATCCGCTGGCAATGCCGGGATAGTCACTTCCGGCATTTCACCTACCAGCGAATTGAGGAAAGCAAGGATGTAGTAGACTTCATCGTCGGTCAGTTCGCGGTTCAACTGAACGCTCGCCATCGTCCGAATGGCTTCGTCCAATGTTTCCGCGCTGCCGTCATGGAAGTAAGGCGCAGTGAGCGAAATATTGCGCCAGGTCGCCACACGGAACAGATATTCATCAGAGTCTTCGCCCGTGACGGTGGCGCGACCAACATCATCTCCGTGATTGAAGCGCATCAGGTTGCCAGTTGAGAGCATGGCTCCGTTATGGCAGGCGACACACCCGACCTGAACCACGATCTCCATACCGCGCCGCGCATCTTCAGAAAGCGCATCGGTTTCGCCGCGCAGATAACGATCCAACCCATCGTTTGGGGTGATCAGCGTGCGTTCAAAAGCGGCGATAGCGCGCACGATATTTTCAAAGGTGAGCGGATTTTCTTCGCCGGGGAAGGCCGCCTCAAAATAAGGCAGGTAGCCTTGAATGCTGGCGATGCGCTCAACTGCGATATCGGCTGGCTGATTCATTTCAACGGACGCCTGAATCGGGCCTTCAGCCTGTTCTTCAAGGCCAGTCGCCCGCGCATCCCAAAACTGTAGATCAAAGAACGCGGCGTTCAGCACCGTTGGCGCATTACGCCCGCCGGTTTGGAAATTGTGGCCTAACGATGTGGGCAGGCGATCTGTGCCACCAAGACTGAGGTTATGGCAGGTATGACAGGAAATGATGCCGCTGGAAGAAAGACGAGGCTCAAAATACAACATCTGCCCAAGCAATATTTTTTCCGGCGTTGAAGGGTTGTCTTCAGGCTCCGGCACAACATCTGGAAGGGTGGCAAAGACGCCCTGCACCACCTGTGGGCGCGGCTCCGCCGTATCCTGCGCGGCGATCATCATGGCGCTAACAATCAGCAAAATGCCGAGTATCGGGATCGCAATCCAAAAGTTTTTTCTCATTCTCCCCCCTTACCCGTAGGCGGTAGCACGTGAGGTTTATAGAAAAAGCTACCTCTAAGTGGTGATTGTACAATTTGTCACAATATGGAGAGGGTGATAAAGATCACTTAACGCAGGTGATGAATCACACTGTTAGGAGAGTTTGAGGGAATGTAGAGCGGCGAAAGCCTTAGACCGCGACAGCTTCCGGCAGCACCGCGCCAGACTCGATCACCGGAAGCAGGGCAGCTTCAATGTCGGCCAGCGACTCTGCGCGTACCAGCCGATCACGCAGCCTGGCGGCGCCGGGAATGCCCAGATGATATTTCGTGAGCTGGCCGCGCAGTTCGCAAACAGCCGTGTATTCAGGGTGTTGTGTGGTGGAAAGCGTGATTTGCGCGTGGCGCAGCGCGGCGGCGGCGCGTTCTTGTGGGGTGGGCGGCGGCAGATGCTCGCCAGTTTGCAGATAATGCCAGATTTGCGGGAACACCCAGTGATTGCCCAGCGCGGCGCGGCCGATCATCACCGCATCACAGCCGGTTTCGCTGAACATACGCGCGGCATCCTCTGGCGTTTCTACGTCGCCATTGCCGATGACGGGGATAGAGACTGCTTCTTTCACCTGCCGGATGATATCCCAATTCGCTTGCCCGCTGAAACCCTGATCGGCAGTACGGCCATGCACAGCAATCGCTTGTACGCCTGCATTTTCGGCGGCTTTGGCGAATGGCACAGCGGTCAGGTTATCGGCATCCCAGCCCGCGCGCACTTTGACGGTAACGGGAATATTCACGGCGTTGACGACCGCACGCACGACGATTTCGGCGGTACAAACGTCGCGCAGAAGCGCCGCGCCAGCGCCCTGTTTGGCGACCTTCGGCACCCAGCAGCCCATATTGATGTCTACAATGTCGGCACCAGAATCGGCCACTACCTGCGCGGCTTCAGCCATCACATCGGGATCCGCGCCGAACAACTGCACCGCTACAGGGCGTTCGTCGTCTGTCCAATCGAACATAGCGAACGTTTTATTGCTTTTATAGTGGATGGCGAGGGATGACAGCAGTTCCGTTGTCACCAGTCCACAGGCGCCCGTTTCCTTAGCCAGCAAGCGCGCGGCGTGGTTGGTTTGCCCGGCCATTGGGGCAAGCGTCAGGGGGATATTGATCGGGGTATTCCCAATTTTGAACGGGGCGGGAATGGGCACAGATTGGCTGCTCATCAACCTACAGATAGCTGGTATGCGGAACGTGCATTATGAGATGGACATGCAGAAAAATCAATTGAGAATGGCGGATCTCGTTTTGTGAAAAAGGACTCGATATGCTTGAGCGCGGAAGTTAAGTGCGCCAACGTGAAGCTTACAAAGCTCACCTTGAGGAAGCTGACATTGTGGAACGCAGATTACAAATTGCAGGGAAAATTTTTTCAGTCATCTACGCTTTTGCGGCGGCCGCGCTGCTTAGCGTGACCGGTTATTTCATCTGGCGCGGGGGGAAGAAAGCCAAGCCGGTGGAGGTTATTGAGGGTGGCGCGGCATTGTAGGGCGCCGCAGGCGTGGTTTGCGAATTTGGATAAGGATAACTATCTTGAGCACAGCGGCAGAATATTTCGGCGAGGCGGTGAATGCATTCGCAGATGGCGACTTGAACGCGGCGCTCACATATATTCGCGAGGCGGCGGCGCACGATCCGGAAAATCTGGTGTATGCCGCATCTGTGACCTATCTGGAAAACCGGCTGGCGAAAGGCGCCGCCAATGCGTATGCATCGCCTGAGGGATTTCGAGAATTTGTGCGCGGCGGGGGCAATATCCCGCTGTATGAGAACACCAGCGCCGCGTTACGGGCTGTGTATCGCCAGTACACCGCGTTTAGCCTGCTGGATGTGGGCACGGGCGACGGACTGGCGCTGATCCCTGCGCTGACGAGCACGATCAGCCGTTTGGATGTGGTAGAGCCTTCGGCGGCGCTTCTGGAAAATTTAGAGGCGCAGCTTCAGCAACTAGGGCAAATATATCGCGCTTTTCACGGCACACTGCAAGGCTTCGCCGCTAATTCCAGCGATCATTGGGATGTGGCGCAGGGAACATACAGCCTGCAATCGCTGCCCTTTGAGGAACGCCCGCACATGCTGCGCTGGCTGCGCGAACATAGTGACCGGCTGCTGATCGTTGAATTTGACGCGCCGGATTTCCGCAACCCGCTTGCGCCAGAGCGCATCCAGCATGTTTTAGCGCGTAACCAACTGGGGCTGGCGGAGTATGCCGGAAACGAGGTGGTGATACAGGGCTTTTTAATGCCGGTGATGTGGGGCTATTTTGATCGTGCTACAGGGCGGCTGAATTACGAACAACCCGTGCCGGCATGGGTGCAGCAGCTTGGAGAAGCCGGATTCAAGCAGGTCACTACAGAATTGATTTACCCGTACTGGTGGGCAAGCGCGTATTTGATAGACGCGCGGTGAGCGGCGCTGAGCGTGTAAACTACGTCAGCAGGTTGAGACACGATACGTTAGTCAATAATTTTAGGCGTTTGCTGAGGGGAAATTTTGGACATCGAGAATAAGGTTGTACTGGTCACGGGCGGGTTGGGCTGCATCGGCGCATGGTCACTGTACCATCTGATACGGCGGGGCATGAAGGCGATTTGTTTTGATCTGGGCAGCAGCCGCCATCGCCTGAATTTGCTGATGAGCGCGGAAGCGCAGGAAGCGATCACGTTCATCCCCGGCGACCTGACTGACTTTACACAGGTCAAAGCGACACTGGATGATCACGGCGTGACTCACATTGTGCATCTGGCGGCGCTGCAAGTGCCGTTTTGCCGCGCTAACCCGGTGATGGGCGCGCAAGTGAATGTGGTCGGGACGGTCAATATCTTTGAAGCGGCGAAACAGGTGGGGATCAAGCATCTGGCACAGGCGTCTTCTATCGCGGTGTACGGCACGCCTGAAGAATATGTTGATGTAACCGGCGAAACCGGACTGATGCCCAACGATGCGGCGCCCAAACCGCACACGCTGTACGGCGTGTACAAAGTCGCTGGCGAAGGCATCGCTTCGGTGTACTGGCAGGAAAATGGCATCAGCAGCACCGCTTTACGCCCGTATACGGTGTACGGGTTAGGGCGTGATCAGGGGTTGACCAGCGAACCGACCAAAGCCATGCAAGCCGCCGCCGCAGGGCAGCCCTACCATATCAGTTTTGGCGGCATGATGCAGTTTCAGTGGGCATCCGATGTAGCCGAACAGTTTATTGAGGCTGCGCTGCGCCCGATGGACGGCGCGAATGGCTACAATCTTGGGGGTGTGCCAATGACTGTTGAGGCGGTGGCGGAGATCATTTGCAAGATACGCCCTGACGCGCAAATCACGGTTGAGCCAAAGCCGCTGGCCTTCCCGCGCGGGTTTGAGGATACGGCGCTGCGCGAGACGATGCCGGTGTATGAAACGCCGCTGGAAGAAGGCATCCGCGCGACGCTGGAAGGGTTCAACCGGCAGCAGGTATAAAAGCAAAATGGGCGCTTGATTGCGCCCATCTTTTTCTCACTAGCGTGCTGACTGGATTAGGAAGCCAGAAGCTTGGCTTTTTGCACTTCAAATTCGGCATCCGTCAAAATGCCCTGATCTCGCAGCTGCGCGATCTGCTGAAGCTTGTCAATTTTTTCCTGGGTTAATCCGGTTGGCGCTGGCGCGGCCGGATCCGGAACCTGCTGCACCTGCTGTACTTGCTGTACTTGTTGTGGCCTGGGGGCCATTGCGTTATTCACCACGTTCGCTGTTGCCTGCGCCGTCCCCGCGATCACCGCGGTGCGTGCTACAGTACTGACAATACCGGGGCCACCCCGTCTACGCAGCATAATCTTTGTCTCCTTTTATCTTCAGGTTTTAGAGTTGGTTGTAATAAGCTTCGGCTGCTTCGACAATTTCATGCTCTACGAAGCCCGATGCAACGAGCGATCCACCAGCGCGGCGAACCGCTGCGGCGAAATCAGCCGCCCAAACATGCTCAAAAACTAACACTGCTTCGGCGCTGTTTGGCTCTAATTCCTCTGCCAGTTCCAGCATGTCATCATCTGACAGCAGCGAAATGGTGTCATTCACCAGGCGGTCAAATCCGCCAGCGTCTTCTAAATCGTCCAGTTCAATGACGTGAATCTCACCTTGCGCGTCTTTCCGCAAAAACAAGAGATCGATCACCCGAATAATGCCGCTGTCATGCGCTTTCGTCAGTGCTTCCGTAATTTCACCGTGAAAGTTACCATCTTCAAATTTCACGGCGATATACTGAATGGGGCCTAGTGTCATGTTGATGAACTCTTTCCGATACCGATTGAACACAGTGGTTACTATATAATAGAACCTCGATTTTATGCATAAGAGATGCAATAGAAACGCTGAAACAGCCAGGGGAGTGCCGAATATTGGGGGGCATTTATAGGTGCTCTATCCCCGGTTCATTGGCGTAACAACGGCTCAATCCGCTGTATTATCGAAGCAGCAGCGCCGCTGAAGTGCAGTGCCGCTGCCGATTGTAGAACACCTCAATGTAATCGAAGATTGCCTTACGTGCTTGGGCACACGTAGTAATCATGCGTCCTTGCGCAGCTTCATGCTTGAGCGTATGGCGAAAAACACCCCGCTTGTTTCCAGGATCGCTTTTAGGCGACACCTGGAACGTATGTACTGCCAATGACAAAGGTCATCACCACAAAAAACAACCGATAACACGGCTACGCCCGCTGCCGCGCGGCTCTTGAAGACATCCTTTTTTATAGGGAGCCAGTAAAACAACAGACAGAAACCTAAAGATGCCAGCCCGCCCAGATAGTGAATGAAAAGTTGCAGAGGGCCAAGACCTTGATCCAATAGTTTGATGCCCAGCAAAACCTGGATGATTAAGGTTACCTGAAAGAGAATCAGGCTTGCCTGTGCCAATGCTGTAAATTGCTGCCGCTTCCAGGCCGCCCAACCAGTGCCAATCAAGGCCACTATGGAGCCGAGTAAAACCAATGCACCTGTCATCATGTGCACGTTTGGTGTCAGAACAATTGCATCAATCACCGTATTTCACCTTTTAGTTTGTTATGCTGATATGGTTCGTACAAACAGGATGAGTATGCCGGACTTTTATTGCAGTGATTTGACAGTAATATGACAATTTGATGACAGTTTTTGGGGCATCTCGATGACACAACGTATTCTGGTTGTGGATGATGAAGTTTCGGTGTTGAAAACCGTTCGCGCTTATTTAGAGCAAGAGGGTTTCAATGTGGCAAGCGCCGCAGATAGCCAAACCGCGCTGGAGTTAGCGCGAACCTTTCAACCCGATCTCGTCATTCTCGATGTGATGCTGACAGGGATGGACGGCTTTAGCGTGTTACGTGAGCTGCGGCGCGAATCTGAAGTCTATGTTTTGATGCTTACCGCAAGGGCGGGGGAAGTGGATCGGGTCGTAGGCCTGGAATTGGGCGCTGATGATTACCTGACCAAACCGTTTAGCCCGCGCGAACTGGTTGCCAGAACGAAAGCGATTCTACGGCGCGGACGCAATCAAGTTGAGACGGAGCCCGTTTTATTGTTTCATCAGCTTCGTATTGATCCGGAATCGCGCCGGGTATGGAAGCAAAATAGTGAGATTGAACTTACCCCGATTGAATATGACTTGCTTTATACCCTATCGCGCCATCATAAACGGGTACTCAGCCGCCATCAACTGATTGAATATGTTTGGGGATATGATTATTTTGGGGATGACCGGGTGATTGATGTGAATATCCGGCGACTCCGTATCAAGATCGAAGATGATCCACAAGCGCCTACTTACATTATCACGGTGCGCGGCGCAGGATACCGTTTTGATGGCGGAATTGCATAATTATGAAGTCGCTATTCTCTTTTTATCGCCATATCGAATGGTTACATCTTTTTTCGTACATCATTATCATTGTGGCTGAGCTGCTCATATTATGGTTCATCAGCGGCACGCCTGAAGCAAACATTCTGCGATACATCGTTCTCTTTGGGGCAGTTTCAATCAGTATTCTTCTGGTTCGCCAGCGCATCATCAAACCCATTCAGCAAATGACGCAGGCAAGCTTGCACATCGCCAGCGGTAATTATCAGAGCAGGCTGCCTTCCTATAACAGCATTGAACTCAACCAGATGGCGCAGGCATTTAATCAGATGGCGAGTCATCTGGAAAATGTCGAAAAGCAGCGTGTAGCGCTCATTGGTAATGTGGCGCATGAGCTGCGAACCCCGTTAAGCAATATTCGAATCACCCTGGAGGGGCTGATTGATGAAGTATTCGCCCCCGAAACTGAAATTTTTCTCGATATTCAACATGAAGTTAGCCGTCTGCAACGATTGGTGTACCAGCTTGAGCGGCTATCAGAAGCAGAATCGGGGCAAATCCCCGTGAACAAACAGTGGATTGACTATGCCCAACTGATCCAAACGATCTGCGAGCGCCTCAAGGTGCAGTATGAAAGTAAAGGGGTCATTCTGACGCATGAACTCAGCCCGAATTTGCCGTTAATCCAGATAGACCCCGATCACATCACACAGGTTCTCATCAATCTGCTTGGTAACGCTTTGCAATACACGCCATCAGGCGGGAAGGTAACGATACAAGCCAATTTTGATGGCAAGCAGTTTGTAACCCGTGTTAGCGATACTGGTTTAGGCTTACAGGCTGATGATCTAACACAGATATTTGAACGCTTTTATCGCGTGGATAAATCGCGGGCGCGCAGCAGCGGTGGTAACGGCATTGGGCTGACGATCACCCGCCATCTGCTGCTGGCGCATCAGGGGACTATCTATGCCGAAAGTGCCGGTTTAGGATCGGGGTCTACTTTCACTTTCACACTGCCCCGCGCGGTTTAGCGTTCACTTGCAGGCAAGGCCTTGATCATCGCGCGCGGCCTGTTTGGCTAAACTTCTACAACCATCAGCGATTGCGTCAGGCTCTCGACAGCCAAACAACCAGCTTTATCTATTCCAAGCGAGGAAATTCATCTACTAGCTATCACGCCCAATCCCGCAAAAACAGGAAGTCATGGCCAATAGTGCGGCGGCTGAGCTTGGCGATATTGGGCATGGTGCGCTTGAAGTGATTGGCCTTCACCCGCCGCCAAACGCTGGTCACGAAAGCGGCATCAAATCCTTCTTCAATCACTTCGCTAACCGTGTAGCGCTCATCCACCAGCAAGAACAACACCTGATCAACATCGGCATAGGTATAACCGAGTTCGCCTTCATCGGTTTGCCCCGCCCACAGGTCGGCGCTGGGCGGCTTTTGCAGAATAGAATCGGGCACGCCTAGCGCCTTCGCCAACTGGCGCAGTTGCGTTTTGTACAGGTCGCCAATCGGCTGAAGCGCTACGCCGCTGTCCCCGTAAACTGTGGAGTAGCCAAGCAGGATTTCGGTCTTGTTGCTGGTACCCATCACCAGCCCGCCCCATGCCGCCGATTGATCGTAAAGCACGGTCATCCGCAGGCGTGCCAGCGCGTTACCTTTGCGTAAATTCGTGATTTCCGGGAACTGGGCGAACAACGGATCGGCCATGTTCGTGACATCAACCGTCATCGCCGCCACCCCCAGAGCCTGAATCACCTTGTCGGCGTCTGAAAGGCTGTCGGCTGAGGATGATTTGTAGGGCATGCGAACCGCCAGCACGTTTTCCGCGCCCAGCGCTTCGGCGGAAAGATAGGCGGATACTGCTGAGTCAATGCCGCCAGACAGCCCGATCACCGCGCGTTTCATGCCCGCTTTATGGATTTCATCGGCGATGAAACTGGACAGCACTTTTCGCGCCAGATCGGTATTGATTGCAAGGCGATCCGAAAGCGGATCGTTGGGGGTACGCAGGGTTACGCTCATCGGTGATTCCTCGTCAGGATGCGATCAAGCTCACGCAGCATCAGTTCAGGGCGTTCGTCACGCAGTAAGGGCAGGCGGCTGCGGGTGCGGTGAAGCTGGTTCAGGTCAATATCACAGGTGAGCAGCGCTTCATCCAGATAATGCCCTTTGAGCAAAAACGCGCCATTAGGATCAACGATGCTGGAGCCGCCCCAGAAATTCTTACCGTCTTCAAAGCCCACGCGGTTGCAATGCACAATATAGCTGGTGAACAGGCTGCCATAAGCCTGATTGACCAGCTCAACCCACTGCCCGCCGCTGAAAATCTCGCTGGTATCCAAACCACGACTGGGGCTGGCGCTGGTGAAGATCATCAAATCCGCGCCATCCATCCACAGCAGGTAGGGGGGCGATATGTGCCAGAAATCTTCGCAGATTAGCAGCCCTACACGGCCAAATCGGGTATCAAAGGCGCGAGCATTTTCGCCCTGATCGAAGAAACGCGATTCGTCAAACATGCCGTAGGTTGGCAGGTAAATTTTGTGGTGTACATGCAGCAACTCGCCTAGCGAAAGATAGGCGCTGGCGATATAGAAACGCTGGCGCTCGTCCTGATGCACGAAGCCGAACACCGTATCAATTCCCGCGCGCCGGCTGGCTTCGCTAAGCAGGCGAAAAGAAGGATCGTCCATCGTGGGGCGGATCGCGACTTCCGGCACTAAATCCATCACCTGATAGCCAGTGAGCGAAAGCTCAGGGAAGATCAGCAGATCAACACCTTGCGCCGCTGCCTCATCAATGGTTTGCAGATGCTTTTCCAGATTGCGAGGCACATCTCCCAGTTTCGGGTACATCTGAGCGAGGCCGATCTTGAGGCGCATGGGTTACTCTCATTTGTGCGATTATGGATGTGAAGATTGTAACACAGGGGAACACAACGGTGAATCAATGGGTAGACGTTATTCAGAAGCGATCCAATCTTGAGGCTGCCATCTCTCGCCAGCGAAACTAAGCCGCTGGCGAGGTGAACAACAGCCAACCCCTACACCCCTACAACGCTGCAAACAAAGAAACTTCGTTGCCATCGGGGTCTTCGATCACTGCATAGCGCTGCCCCCAGAATGCATCCCATGGCGCTTTGACGCTGTGCGCGCCTATGGCGATCATCCGGTTATACGCGGCGTCTACTTCCGCCGGATTCTCGCATAAAAAGTTGAGGCCAACACGACCCCCGCCAGAAGGTGGGCGCCAATCGGGGTTGAAGCTGTGAATCACTTCAACGGTATCCCACATCAGCCGCATACCGCCGGGCAATTGCGCTTCAACATGGTCTTCGCTATCCATCTCTGGCGCAATCTCGATGCCAAACTGGCGGTAAAAATCCAGCGATTTCTTCATGTCCTGCACGATAAGCCCGATAGATTCAAAGCGCGGCATAAGAACGACTCCTTGTGTGAACGACTCTATATGCAGGTAGAAAAGTGAGGCGTGATAACGAAAGTTCTGAGCGGAAAGACTGGGCGTTCTCAGCAAGCCGCGTTTTTACGCAGCACTTTCCCCCACCCCCATCACATACACCTGCCCACTAGCATCAAAGAGCAGGATCAGGCGGCTATCATCCGTCCATTCCACCGCAAAAATAGCGCTGCCGGGCAGCGAAAGTTCGCCGCGCGGAACCTGACCGTTTTCAGCTTCAGGCAGGTTAAAGACCGCCCCGCCTTCGCCCAACGTAGAGGCCACTAACAGATCGCCTTCCGGCGCAAAATCGGCTGAAAGCTGCGCGCCAGTAAGTTCAATCAGGCCGGTTTCCAGCATCGAAACGGGATTCCAGATTTGTAGTCCACCTGTGGGGTTACCCACCGCCAGATAGCGGCCTGATGGCGCGTACAACAGCACCTGCTGAACACCGCCTGTTGGGGCGGCTAAGCGCCGCGTCAGGGAAGCATCTACCGTTGACCACAACCGCACATCGCTTTGACTGCCCAGCGCCACCTGTGCATCATCTGGCGAAAATTGCATCCGGTACACCAGCAGATTTTCGAGATTTAACTCGCCTAGCTGCGTCCGCGTTTGCCAGTTCCACAGGTGTGCTACGCCGTCAAGCCCGGCGCTTGCCAACTGCGTTCCGTCGTTTGAAAAGGCCAGCACGGTGATGCTGCCGGAATGCGCGTTAATTTCAACCAGCGCCTGCCGTTCCAGCAGATCCCACACGCGGATCGCGCCATCTTCCCCGGCAAATGCTGCGCGCCCGGTGGGGGCATCATAGGCCAGCAGATTGTTATAGCGATCATGTACCTGCATGGCGCTGCGTTCCGCGCCAGTATCAGCATCATAAGCCACCACGCGGCCAGATGGGCTGACGGTATAGATCTCGGTTTTGTCTGGCGAATAGAAGGCATTGACGGCATTCAGGCGGGCGGTACGGAATACCAGTTCACCGCTAAGCAAGTCCCACGCCAGAATTTCTTCGTTATTCAGCGCCACCAGCCGCGTGCCATCTGGCGAGATGGTATGCGCGAACAGGGTGCTGGGCGTTTCCGGCTGATCCAGACGGCCTAAAAGCTGCACAGAGGCAATATTTTCGGCGGTAATAGGCGCGGCGCTTTGGATGTAAGCGGGCGCTGCCAGCGTAGGCCGCAAATTGCGCACACCGGGGTTTTGCTCGCTGCTGTTACCACCACAGGCGGAGAGCAGAACGACAACGCATAATGAGATGAAGGAAATAACTTTTTGAGAAACTGCGCGATTCACGTTTCAGCCTGCTCAAGCATACGCGGCTCAATTTTCGCTGTTCGGGTCGTAGGTCGGTGCGGGTGCAGAAGTCGCGGCTGCTTCTGACTCGCTCATATCAGCGGCCACGAGTTCCGGTAGGGTGATCGCATCGTCGCGGAGCGCCATATTGCCCACCGCGATACCGTATTCGGCAATTTGCTGCAAACCACATTCGCCTTCAAACGGCTCGATCACGCCGTTAGCGTTCAGGTCATTACCTTCCACGATAAAGTTTGATAAATCGGTAGAGCGCGCGAGATCGCTTTGCAGGCCATCCAGCGTTTCAGCGCTGAGGAAACGGGTTTCCAGTTCGATCACCTGATCGCGCCATTGGGTGGCATTGTTGATGCACACGCGGATCAACTCGATCTGCCCCTGAAGCAGCGAATCGGCATCTGGCGCGATGATGGCATCGTTCAGCGCCGCGTTGATGCGGTCAAGGAAAAAGGCCAGCCCGTATCCGCGACCCGGATTATCCCCGCTGCCATTGTTGTTATAGTCAACATCGGTGCCGTTCAAAATGTTGATGGTGTGCTCATTATGCGTGTGCATTGACCCCGCAGAGGTAGACCCTGCCGCTAACCCGGCATGGTTCTGCGCAATCTGCGCTTCGGCAATCACCCCGCTAAGCAAGCTGCCTTCATATGCTGGCTTGTCATCTGACGCGGGAATAGCCGTATTGATCAGCAGCGCTTCCAAAGCGGCGTTCACCTGTGTGGGAACATGGCCAGCATAGATTATTTCACCTGCCGGCAGATCGCCTACGCTATCTTCCAAAGTGATCAGAATGACGTTAAACATGCCCGGCAGAAAAGCGCCGTTACTGTCGGTATAGGTAAGCAGAGCGCTGCCCAGCGGATCGCGCGATAAAGTGCCAAGCGACGTGGTTGCGCCATTTGCTGAATTTGCCAGCCATACCGCCAGGCGCTGACTGCTGCTGTGGGCAGGCAGGTTATCTATCCGCAAATTCAGGCTGTCACCGGGCGCATTGGTGCTGCTGAAAAAGGCGTTGCCAGAAGAAGGCGCGGCGGTGGCGCGTGCGGTTGGCGGCAGATGCGTGACCTCCTGGGCGATATTGGTAGCCGCATCAGTCGGAAGGGGGGCGGTGATGGCCTGTGGACGGGTGAGGATCAGCATCACCGCTACGATCAGGATGGCGATAATGGCAAACCCGCCTAACAATACGAACGGGTTGTTCAGCCCGCCTTGCTTGACCACGATGGTTTGCGAAGGGGTGGCCGTCGCCCCCAAAGACGGATTGCTATCCCCTGCCCCTGCCATAGCCGCCGTTGGCTTGGGCGAAGGCGTGCTTTTAGAGGCAAACACTGCGGCTGCCTGTTCGGGGCTAAGCGCCACCGTTTTCAGCGGCTCATGCCCTTGCGCGGCGGCGTGAAAAGCTGCCACAAAGTCGGCAGTAGTTTCAAAGCGATCATCCGGATTTTTAGCCAGCGCTTTACGCAGCACATCATCCATTTCCTGCGAGGCGTTTTCCGCAGCTTCCTGCAGGCTGGGCGGCGCGGCGTTGATGTGTTTCATCACCACTTGCATCGCGGTTTCATCGCGGTAGGGCTGCCGTCCGGTCAGCATTTCAAAGACGACGATGCCCAGCGAATAAATATCTGAGCGCCCATCTACGGGCAGCCCCTGCGCCTGTTCTGGCGACATATAGGCGGGCGTGCCGATCAAGCCGCCTGTTCCGGTGATGCCGGGGGTGGTGTTTTCGATCATTTTGGCGATGCCGAAGTCGCTTAGCAGCGCGTGGCCTTCGCGGTCAATCAGGATGTTATCCGGCTTAATATCGCGGTGAACCACGCCCTGACGGTGTGCGTAATCCAGCGCTTCGGCTATCTGCGCGATCAGTTGTTCTGCTTCGGAAGGCGGCATCGGTGAACGGCGGATGCGCTCATTCAGCGAACCCCCATCTATGAACGGGGTGATCAGGTACATTACGTCATCATCGCTGCCGTAATCATACAGCGGCACGATATGCGGGTGCTGTAAGCGGGCGATGGTGCGCGCTTCCTGACGGAAACGCTCTACGAAAGAGGAGTCCTGACCGGGATGAGGGGGCAGCACTTTAATCGCAACGAAACGGTCTACTTCTGCCTGCAAGCCCTTGTAAACCGTAGCCATGCCGCCTTTGCCGACCATTTCAACAATCAGGTATTTGCCGAGCTTACGCCCGATCAGCGATGATGACGACAACGGTGACTCCTTACAGGGCGTAGGCCGCTTCGAGTTCCTCTCGTAATGCCATATAGCTGTGGTAACGCGACCGGGCAATTTCGCCCGCCTCTACCGCCGCACGCACGGCGCAGCCGGGTTCGTTGCGATGGTTGCAATCGGCAAAGCGACATTCCTGCACTTTAGCAGCAATCTCGCGGAAGTAACCGTCCAGCTCTTCAGGCTCTACGTCCCAGATGTTCAGGGAGCGCAGCCCCGGCGTATCTGCCAGATAGCCGCCTATTTCTAACTTGACCAGTTCGCTATCGCGGGTGGTATGCTGCCCTTCAAGATGGTAACGGCTCACGTCTTTGACCGAGCGCCCAAGCCCTTCCTGTACGCGGTTAAGCAGGCTGGTTTTGCCAACGCCAGATGGGCCGGTGAAAACCGAAATCTTGCCGCGCAGGCGATCCCGCAGGCATCCAGCCCGATATTTTGAACTGCGCTGGTGTACAGCACCGGATAGCCGATGCGTTCGTAAGTTTCTTTCAACTTCAGGGAGTGATCTTGCTTATCCAGATCAATCTTGTTGATCACAAGGCAAATATCGAGGCCGCCTTTTTCGCCCATCACGATAAAACGGTCAATCATGCGCGGGCTGGGTTCTGGCTGGGCGGCGGCGAACACAAACAGGGCTTGATCCGCATTGGCGATGATCACCGACTCGCGTTCGGGGGAACCCGCGCCGCGCACGCCAGCGGTTCGCAGCGCCCGCGAAACCACGCTTTTGCGTTCGGCAATTTCTTCAATTGAGCCGCTGCCGTCATCATTTAGGCTGAACATTACACGGTCGCCAATAGCAGCAATATCGCTGCTTTGCGCTTCTTCCATCAAGCGCCCGCGCAGGCGGCAGGTGTAACGCGCGCCGTCGGGGGTTTCGATCTCAAAGAAGCCGCTTTGATCTTTAACGATCAGGCCGTTCAGCAGGTTTGACAAAGGCATTACTCCAACGTAGTTTTAGATGCGATCTTCATTCTACACGAATTCATCGTAAGTAAGACGAATGCTCTTAAAGATCGCTAATCTGAACCGGTTATCTTTGCTGTGCGACAGATAATTTCAAAAGTGCGTACAATAACTGAAAGCGCAGCCCCCACCGGGAGTTGATCCATGCAGCTTGCCTGCAAAAACTGTGGCGCACTGATCCCCGCGAATGACATCAACATTCAAACCATGCTGGCTGTATGTAAATCCTGCGATGCAGTATTTCGCTTTCAGCCAGACGATTTAACGCCCGCCAAAGCTAAGCGGATGGAAAGCGACCTGCCCGCAGGCATACAGGTTGAAGATTACGAAGACGGCTTTTTAGCGCATGTGAACTGGCGTAAAGCCTATGGCAATCTTGGCGCGGTGATCAGCGTTGTCATGGCGGTGGTCGGGGTGATCGTCGGCGTTGTAATGCTGTTTGTGGTCATCAATCTGCTGCGATCCGGCCAGTTTCCGCTGATTGCCAGCGGCATGGCGCTGGTCATGTTAAGTATATGGCTGGTGTTTGCCCTGTTTGCGATGGCCTCGCTGATCAGCGATTTGAAACTGGATCGTGAATGGCTAACCTTCAAACATCATCCAGCCTACTGGTGGGGTAAGCGCATTCGCCGTTCAGATATTGCTTCGGTACAGCTAAAGCCTTACCGGGGTAGCTCTGAAACACAGACGCTGGTTATCGTTACCCGCAGCGGCAGGCAGTACAAAATTGACAGCTTTCCCGCGCTGCAAGCCCGTTACTTACAACGCCACCTGAATCACGTATTGTTTGCGTCAGAAAATGCCCCATTTCCTGACGATCTCACCGCCGAAAATGTCGATCAACTTCGGCTAAGCGATGATGGCGAATGGGTGATAGATGACGACCGTTCGGCGGGTGGTATACGTTCTCGTAATTCTACATAAAAACTCAGCAAACAGCGGGGCGGTTGTGGTATGATCAAACGATAATTGCACAGATTGAATGGAACCCTGCATTGACTGATATACCAAACTCCACCGCCCCGCTTGCGGGAGAAGAAGCCCCAGCTCAGGAATATTCGGTTGATGATGAGCTTATTCACATCAAACGCACGACCCTTAATTATGTCCTGATCGGCTTTTCCTTCTTCGTCATCGGCCTTGTGATCGGTTTTCTCGGCTATGACCGGTTTGCCAGCAACAACCGCGCCGAAAATGAAGCTCTGCTCAGCGCAGCCGCTTCAACGTTCGTGGCCTCAGTGCCGACCAGCGGGGCTGCGGTTCCAACCGCCAGACCGACGCTTGATCCCAACGTGCGCTACGACATAGGGCCTGCTGATAACCCGGCGATTGGCCCGGAAGATGCGCCAATCACCATGATCGAGTTTGCCGATTTCCGCTGCGGCTATTGCAAGCGATTCCAGGATGAGACACTCACCCCGCTGCTTGAACGTTACGATGGGCAAATTCGCTTCGTCTACCGCGATTACCCGATTCTTTCGCCTGATTCGCTAACGGCAGCGCTGGCCGCTGAATGTGCTGATGATCAGGGCGCGTTCTGGGAATTTCATGATCGGGTATATGCCGAGCAAAATCTGGCGCGCGATGTGTTTATTCAATACGCGACGGATATGGGGCTAGACGTGGATACCTTCACCACCTGCCTTGATGAACAGGTGCATTTGCAAGAAGTGATGGCTGACTATGATGCAGGCTCGTCCACTCCTATGACCGGCACGCCAACATTCTTCATCAATGGGCGTATTCTGATTGGCGCGCAGCCGCTTAACAGCTTCATCAATGCGATTGATGCTGAACTGGCGAGTTTGGATGAAAGCGCCACCACAAATTCGTAAGGGGTGTGATGGCTGCATCCCTGCAAAGGTCATTCTCTGAAAATGCAAAAGGACGGCGCGCAACCCGTCCTTTTTGTTTGCCTGACCAGCTCAAAAATCGAGATCATCCCCCATGCCGCCAAGCATGTCGCCGCCGGGACTGCCGGGATGGGGCGGAACCAGCGGCGTTTGCGGGTATGTTTGCGAGAAGGGATCAGCAGGTTCATCAAAACGGGGGCTTGGTGTGGGATCAAGCTTTGGTGATGCGGTACGCGGCTTTGCAGGTGCCCCGCTGTTCGGCGCGGGATAGCCGCTAGAAGGCGAAGGGGCGTTGGCAGGGGTTTGACCAGCATCCGGCGTTTGCGCGCTGTAAGTCCGGGGCTGCCCTTCGCGCATCATGTTCTGATTGACCAGCACATCAAAATCGGCGGGTGCGCTGCTGCGGAAGTTGGGCTTTGCTATCGCCGGGGGCGGCGGCGTTGTATCACGCTCTCCGCGCAGCAGGTCGAGAAAGAATGAGGTTATGTCTTTGCCGGCAAAGCGAGCAAACACGAAAAAGACTGCCGCCATGATGCCGATGGCGACAACACAAAGCCCGCATACACCGAACAGGATGAGCATGCCAGCATCATTGGTTTGAAAACCGTTCATCACCTATTCCCGGTTGCTAGTGGATAACGCGCGCTATGGCACAAGTTCTTGCGTGAGAAATATCGCTCTGCTGGCTCTCCTCCACCAATGATCGGGGAAGGCCTGCAAGGTGCTGGTTAACCAAAACTGGCAACGAACAAGCGATTGTATTGTAGCTCAAAAGTTCGGCGCTGGCTGAAGGCTGCGGCGGGAAAAGGGCGATTTCAAACACTATGTATGATATTGCGGCGCCAAATTGAACATTCCGACCGTAGAGAGTCTACATACTTTCCAGCATAATGAGGCGGCTCGCTCCTATTTCGCACGTTTTTCAGGAAATCATCATGCGTTCGTATGTTTCACAAAGCGTTCAAAATCTTCAGCCGTCTGGTATTCGCCGCTACTTCGATATTGCCGCTACGATGGACGATGTGGTGACGCTGGGCATTGGCGAACCAAACTTTGTGACGCCTGAACACATTATGCAAAAAGGGGTTGAGTCGATCCTAACCGGCCACACCGCCTACACCTCAAATTCGGGCACGCTGGAACTGCGGCGCGGCATAGCCGATTATATTCAGCGGCTGTACGGGCTGGAATATGATCCTGAATGTGAAGTGCTGGTGACGGTGGGCGTGAGCGAGGCGCTCTGGCTTGCGTTGAAAGCCATTCTCGATCCGGGCGATGAGGTGCTGGTAGTACAGCCGTGCTTCGTAGCCAACGCTGCCGCCGTAGAGATGGCGGGCGGCGTGCCGGTGGTTGTGGATGCGTATGTAGGCGAAGAATTTCAGGTGACGGGCGAGGCGTTGGAAGCGGCGATCACTTCGCGCACCAAAGCTATCCTGATCAGCTACCCCAACAACCCTACCGGCGCGGTGCTGGAACGCGAGTATATGCTGCAAATTGCCGCCGTCGCTGAGAAATACGATCTGCTGGTGTTGAGCGATGAAATTTATGAACGGCTGGTGTACGGGGTTGAGCATGTTAATTTCGCTTCGCTGCCGAATATGCGCGAGCGCACTATCGTGATGAGCGGCATGAGCAAGAGCTTCGCCATGACGGGCTGGCGCATTGGCTATGTGACCGCGCCTTACCCGCTGGTAGATGCGATGCGCAAGCTGCATCAATACCTGATCATGTCTGCGCCGACGATGGGGCAAGCCGCCGCGCTGGAAGCGCTGAATAACGGCGATGCAGCTGTTGAATATATGCGAGGGCAATATGACAGCCGCCGCCGCCTGATCGTAGATGGCTTCAACGAACTTGGACTGACCTGCTTTGAGCCGCGCGGGGCGTTTTATGCTTTCCCCTCGATTGCGGCAACCGGCATGAGCGATGCGGAATTCTGTGATCGGCTGTTGATGGAATCACGGGTGGCGGTTGTGCCTGGAAGCGCATTTGGCCGCAGCGGGGCGGGATTTGTGCGCGCCAGTTATGCCACCAGCACCGAAAATATTATGGCCGCGCTGGATCGCATCGCTGATTTCATGCGGGTATATGGGTGAGTGGCAAGTCACTTCGTCGGGCGTTTCGCAGGTTAAGGATCGCACGGCGAATTTCTCAATGCGGGGCATCTTGCCCTGCGAGTAGATTGCCTCGATAATAAAGATTAAGTAATATTTTTTGATACTTGAAACTGGCAGATTGGATGCCCCCAAACCGCCCGCCAAAGATTTTACTTGTAGTGCCGGACTCTGATGAACGGCAGCACTTAATACGCCTCCTTGAGATTGACGGAAATGAGGTCAGCGCCTTCGCGAGTGGCGCTGAAGTAGGCACGGCAGCCGAAGATATTGATCTGGCTGTGGCTGCCTTTGAACAGCTCGATTTACCGGCAGCCGATTTCTTCGCCCGCCTGCGCGCAATTCCCTATCAAGCCCATCTGCCTATTCTGGTGCTGCTGCGCGAAAACAGCCGTGTTGTGGAGCAGGCGCTGGATGCTGGCGCTGATGATTACGTTGCCCAGCCGGTAATTGCGGCGGCATTTACACGCCGGGCTAAACGGATGCTAGAGGCACAGGATGCGCATAATAAATTCATCGAGAGCGAGCGGCGTTGGCTGCAAACCTACGCTGACGGGCGCGTTCCCCAACTCTTGATTGATCCGGTTTCCGGCATGATTGTGGATGCCAACGCGGCAGCGATTGAGTTTTATGGCTACTCGCGGGAAACGTTGAAACAAAAATTTCTGTATGACCTGAATGTAACCGGCGAAGAGCCGTTGAATCTGGAAGTGAGCGCAGCGTTCAATTACTACCACCGGCTGGCTTCCGGCACGGTATGTGCGGTGAACCTGTTCAGCAGTTCGGTTGAGGTGGGTGGGCAAAGCCTGCTGCACACCAGCGTTTTTGATAACAGCAAACGCCTGCGGGCTGAGCGGAGCGCAGAGGATCACCGGCGGATGGTGCAGGCATTGCGCAATGCTGCTACTGCGGTCAGCCAATCGCTGGAACTGGATGAGGTGCTAGACCAGATTCTTAACGAAGTGTATGAGGTTGTGCATCCCGACGCGGCTAATATCATGCTGATTGAGGATGACGTTGCCCGCATCGTGCGGATGCGCGGCTATGAAAACCACACCAGCGATGAAGAAGTGCTGGCGACGCGGTTCCCGTTGAGCGAAACACCAAACCTGCGGCAAATAGCCGAAACTCGTCGCCCTATACGCATTGCAGATGCCCAGAATTACGAGGGCTGGCTGCATTTACGGATGGCGGGATGGATCGGCTCGAATCTGGGCGTGCCGGTGTTCGATGAGCAAACCCTGTTCGGCTTTCTGGTGGTAGACAGCGCTTCAACGGATTATTTTACTGAGCTGGATGCTGAACGGCTGCAAGCCTTCGCGGCATCGGCGGCGGTTGCTTTGCGAAATGCCCGCCTGTATGACAGAGTGCGTGAGCAGGCGATAGCGCTGGAAAACCGGGTTGCTGAGCGTACTGCTGAGCTGGACAGTGGGCGTTCACAGCTACAGGCGATTCTTGATGCCATGATTGAAGGGGTGGTTTACACTGAATTTAATGGCATTAACGAACATGTGCGATATACCAACCGGGCATTGATCGAACTGCTGGGATTTAGCAGCCAGGAATGGATGAGCAAACCCGGCCTGATGCGCCGTTGGGGATGAATCAGGCCGATTATCACCGCGCTATACAGGTGCTGCTGGATACCCTTCGGCACGATGGCAGGTATTACGGTGAGAACCGATTTGAGCGCAAAGATGGCTCAGTGTTAGATGCTGCCGTAACGGTTTCAGCGGTTAAGGATTCAGAAGGGGCGCTGGTGGGTTCGGTGGCAGTGGTCAGGAATATTAGCCGCGAGCAGGAATTGCAGGTGCAAAAGACCCGTTTCGTCGCCTATGCCAGCCATGAACTGCGCACCCCGATCACCAACTTGAAAACGCGGCTTTATTTGCTGCGTAAACAGCCAGAGCGGCTGGAACAACATCTGGCGGTGCTGGATGAAGTGACTGACCGTATGCGCCGCCTGGTAGAAGGGCTGCTGGATGTCTCGCGATTTGAGCGTGGGACGATTTCGCTGGAGCGCCAGCTTCTTGATTTGCGCGCATTGATCACGCGCAGCGTGGCGGTGCAAACCCCGGAATCTGAGCGTAAGCGGCTGCGGCTGACGGCTGAATTACCGCCTGAACCGCTGCTGGTGGATGTGGATGGCGAGCGCATTATTCAGGTGATCACCAACTTGCTCACTAACGCCATCAACTATACGCATCCGGAAGGGCGGATAATGGTGCGAGCTTACTGCCTGCACGGCGGCGCGGGGCAGTATGCGGTGGTTGAAGTTGAAGATACGGGCATTGGCATTGCGGCGGAACATCTGCCATACCTGTTCCAACCGTTCTATCGCGTGCAGAACCAGATCGAAGGCACTGGCTTAGGGCTTCCGATCAGCAAAGAAATTGTTGAACTGCATCGCGGGAAAATTAGCGTTAGCAGCGAACCCGGCAA
The DNA here is from genome assembly GCA_001567085.1 of Chloroflexi bacterium OLB15. Taxonomy (GTDB): domain Bacteria; phylum Chloroflexota; class Anaerolineae; order Aggregatilineales; family Phototrophicaceae; genus Flexifilum. The sequence continues at coordinate 37,639 of LMZS01000048.1, read as the reverse complement.
AGGCACCTGCTTCAGTGTTCGCCTGCCGATGCTGCAAACAGGCGATCCGGTGGATGCGCCGTTGAGTGAGAGCAATCCGAATATACACATTTCACCTGCAAGCACGCTATAATTCTGATCCGGCGCTTGCTCGCCCGGATCACCCGATCCCTTACTTCAACCTACTTCATGGAGATGCTTTTCGATGCTGACAACGCTCGAAAATTTGGACGATCTGGTGCAGTCTGGCCGTGCCCGCGAAGCAATTTCTGGCTACAGCCTTGCGTTGGAAACGACTCCGTTTGAAGCAAAAACTGAGCGCGCGCATCTGCTGGCAGGGCGGGGCGCTGCCCACATGACGCTGGCGCACTGGCATGAAGCCGAGCGCGATTATGCGGCGGCAGAGCATTTACTGCCGGGGGATTCATCTATCGCGTTCACACGCGCGCTGCTGCTTTACCGGGTAAATGACGGATCGCAGCTTGTGTTCCGGCGGGTGCTGCCGATCTGCCGTGATGCATTTGATCGCGCAGACCCGGCTACGCGCCAATCGCTGCGCGAGCAGGTGCTGGATAACCCCTTCTATAAACCGCTGGCCGAAGCGCTGTTTGGGAATCAGTAACGCCTATCATCCAATATCAACAGCAGTGAGATGGTGGAGAAGCTTACGTGCCGGATGTTTTCCATCCACCGCGCAGTAGGGCGAAGACGTGCGTATCGCTGAAGCCATCCCCTGATGCATTGAGATAAGTGTGGCGCAGTGTGCCTTCGAGCGTGAAACCGGCGCGGCGAGCAACGGCGACGCTTTTCTCATTCAGCGGATCACAGCGAATCTCAATTCGCTCTGCCTCTAATTGCTCAAAGGCGAACTGCGCTAACCCCTTCACCGCTTCGGTGACATAGCCTTGCCCGGCGAGTGAGGCGCGAACCCAGTAGCCGATCTCCATGACTGGCACTGACCAGTTAATACGGTGCAGCCCGATTGCGCCGACGAAAAAGCCATCATTTTTGCGCTCTACAACCATGCTCAAGTCTTCGCGCAAAATGAACTTCGCCAGTAACCGCCGCGCCCGCGTTTCGCTTTCTTCCAGCGTGTTCGGGAAGGCGACCCAGGGCATTAGCCATGTTTCCAATGCCGCGCGCGATTCTTCCATCGCCTCAAAATAGGGCTGGCCGTCGCCGGGTTTATAGGCGCGGATAGTCAGCCGATCTGTGTTGAATGAATCGGGAAAATTGAGCAGGATCGGGTTTTCGTGGCCGGGCATTGTGTAACCTCTCTCTAAAGACGCTGCAATTTATGCTACAATCACGCCATTCGCATTACTAATCCCAAACCTGATAAATCATGCCAAATTCTGACTGGACTACGATTGTCGGCTTAGAAATTCACGCCGAGCTTTTGACCGAGAGCAAGATGTTTAGCGCCTGCCCGGTGGTGGACAGCGTTACCGCGCCGCCGAATACAGCCGTTGATCCGGTGTCAATGGGGCTGCCGGGAACGCTGCCAGTGATCAACAAGCGCGCGCTGGAAATGGCGATGATGGTTGGCCTTGCGCTGAACTGCGAAATCCCGCCGATCAACCAGTTTGCGCGCAAAAGCTATTTCTATCCCGATCTGCCGAAGGGCTATCAAATTAGCCAGTATGACCGCCCGCTGTGCGTGAATGGCTACGTTGATATTGACCTGAGCGATGGCACTACGCAGCGGATTCGGATTCGCCGCGCGCATCTGGAAGAAGATACCGGCAAGTCTATGCACACGATGGACGGAAGCCTGATTGACCTGAACCGCGCAGGTGTGCCGCTGCTGGAAATTGTGACTGAGCCGGATATTCACAGCGCGGAAGCGGCTGAAGCCTATGCTCGAAAACTGCGCACAATATTGCAGTATCTGGGCGTGAACGATGGCGATATGAGCAAGGGTATCATGCGTATTGAGCCGAATATCAGCGTGCGCCATAAAGATGATACTGATTACCGCACCCGTACTGAAGTCAAAAATCTGAACAGCATCCGCAGTTTGTATCGCTCGATTGAGTATGAAACCACCCGCCAGATCAAGGCATGGGAAAATGGCGAGGGCGTGCGACAGGCGACGATGGGCTGGGATGAGGCCAAACAGCGCACCGTGGTACAGCGGTATAAAGAAAGCGCCGAGGAATACCGCTATTTCCCTGAGCCAGACCTGCCGATTGTGGAAGTCAGCCGGGAATGGGTGGCAGAAATCAGGGCGGGGCTGCCTGAATTACCGGATGCCAAGCGTGACCGCTTCATGAACGATCTTGGCTTGAGCCGCTACGATGCTTCGGTGCTGGTGGCTGATCAAAGCATCGCCCATTATTTTGATGCCGCGCTGGCGGAAGGCGCGAACGCAAAATCGCTGGCAAACTGGCTGATCGGGCAGTTATTCGGCCTGCTGAACAGCAATAACATTGAGCGTGAAGCGATTGACAGCATCAAGATCACGCCGCAGCAGTTTGCCGGGCTGGTGAAGCTGGTAGATGGCGGCACGATCAATAAAGCTACCGGCGTGACTGTTTTGGGCGAGATGTTTGAGACGGGCGACGACGCGCAGCAGATTGTAGATGCGAAGGGGCTGGCGCAGATCAGCGATACCGGCGCGGTAGATGCCGCCATCGCGCAGATGATCGCTGAAAATTCAGCGTGGGTAGATGAATACCTGTCGGGCAAGGACAAGTTGTTTGGCCCGATGATGGGCAAGGTGATGGGCATCCTGAAAGGTCAGGGTAACCCCGGCGTGGTCAAGGAACTGCTGGCAAAGGCATTGGAAGCGAAGCGGAAATAACCGTTCGTTTCGCCTGAATAGACAGATTCATGGATGGGCGTACAGGGTTACGCCCATTTATTTTGACTATAGCGATAGAACGCGCCGGCTATTCACATAAGCAGCTAAAGTTGACCGAGACGATCTCGTATTCTTCGGCATTGGTATTGTTCAAATAGGCGTTGATGTAATAGCTGGTATCGCCGCGCTGGGTGATGGTGGTCGCCTGCCCCATCGTTAGCACGCGGCCTTCGGTGACTGCTGTCGCCCATCCGTCGGCGCTACTCATGGCGACGATGGTTTGCTGACCGCCCGAACCATTGACGCCGACCAGCCACGCGCCTTCATACATGAAAATGCCGTCAAAATTTACAGGCTCATCGGTTTCTACCACTGTAAACGCCTGCGGATCATCCAGCGGCACTTTGAGCAGTTGATTCGCATTGGCAACCAGCAAAAAGCCATCAGGATGATAGTCAATGCCGTTCAAGCCAATGCGCGCGCCGCGAAAACCAGCGTCTTCAAGAAAGATTTCAGCATTCCCTTCAGGATCAACACGGTAGATCACCGGCGAAAGCGAGTCGGTGACGTAGGCGTTGCCGTCGTCATCTACGGCGACATCGTTGGCAAAGTGCCGCCCCTCAGGGTACAGGCTGCCGAGATCGGTCAGGAAAAGGCGCTCGCCGGTGGTGAGATCATAAGCGACCAGCGCGGCTGTGCCTGTGCCGCCGGTAAATGCGGCAGGATCGCCAACGGCGGCGAGCAAGCGGTTATGTGCTTCATCTACCTCAATGCCGACGGTTGCGGGTAGATCGTCGTTTAAGGCGAAAATTTCCAGCCCGCCTGCATCGTCTACGCTGCGAATGGCCGCATCATAAAGCGAGGTGATCAGGAAACGCGACAGCGAAGGATCCCAGTCAATGCCTTCGGGGCGAATGCGCGGCGCTTCGATCACGATTTCAAAGGGTGGCAGCGGGGTGGGCTGCGGCTGTGCAACCTGACCATAAACGACCTGCGCCCCTAACGAGAGTACAACCAGCGCGCCTAGCAACAGCTTTTGCCGCATTTCACACCCCTACACATTGGCTTGATTGGGTTTATTCTAACAGCAAAGGGGCGGTTGAGGTTTCTCCGTTTTAGCGGCGATCATGCGGATCATGCCGCCCTAAAAACATGCAAAGGGCGGCCCCATCACTGGAACCGCCCTTTGCGCCGAGGGAAGTACGGTAAATATTTTGGAAGAAGTTTATTTCAGGGCGTTGTTGGGTCGCCCTGTGCTTCGTCCGATCACGGGTAGAAGCCGCGAGTCATCACCGCTTCTGCGACCCGTTTAATGGCGTAAATTTGCGCTGCCGTGCGCATATCCACTTCGTATTCTTCGGCAGTATGCTCGGTGGCTTCGTAGGTGCGTACCATCGCACGATCTAGCTGGCGGAAGATTTCATCTTCGTCCCAGAAGAACGCTTGCAGGTCTTGTACCCACTCGAAGTAAGAGACAATCACGCCGCCCGCGTTGGCGAGAATATCTGGCACGACGACGACGCCCCGCCCGTTCAGGATGTCGTCGGCCTCTGTCGTGGTTGGCCCGTTGGCGCCTTCAACAATCAACTGCGCCTTAACTTTGTCGGCGTTATCTCGCGTGATCTGGCCTTCCATCGCCGCCGGAATCAGCACGTCGCAGGGCAGGGTAAGCAGCTCGCTATTGCTGACCAGTTCGCCTTCAGCATAGCCACGCAGGTCGCCGCTGTCGGCAACGTATGCCCGCAGCGCGCGAATATCGAGGCCGTTCGGGTTATAGATGCCGCCAAACACGTCGCTCACGCCGACAATCGTGAAGCCGAGTTCGGCAGCACGGGCGGCGGCGTTGCTACCAACATTGCCGAACCCTTGAATGATGATGCGGATATTGCGAGAGTTCAAGCTTTCGCTGCGCTTTAAGGCTTCGGTCATGGCAGTGATCACGCCGCGACCTGTAGCTTCGTTGCGCCCAAGACTGCCGCCGATGTTGACCGGTTTGCCGGTGACGATAGCCGGCACCGAATAGCCGACGGTCATGCTGTAGGTATCCATCATCCACGCCATGATCTGGGGATTGGTACCCATATCTGGCGCGGGGATATCTGCGTGTGGGCTGATCACGGGAATTAGCTCTGCGGCATAACGCCGGGTGAGCGATTCCAGTTCGCGCGGGCTTAAAGCGCGTGGATCAACCACCACACCGCCCTTTGCGCCACCATAGGGCAGCCCGGCCAGCGCGCATTTCCAACTCATCCACATCGCCAGCGCGCGTACTTCGTTCATATCTACGGCCAGGCTGTAGCGAATGCCGCCTTTGCTGGGGCCTAAGACGGTGTTGTGATGAACACGGTAGCCCGTGAACATTTCCATACTGCCGTCATCACGCTTGACCGGAAAATTCACGGTGAACTCACGGCGCGGATAGCGCAAAAATTCGGCGACACCGTCAGGTATCGACAAAAATCGCACAGCCTTGTCGAACTGTGCGAGTGCGGTTTCGTAAGCGTTGGTATTGTGCGTTTGTACTGGCATATTGTAGGCAGCCACCATGATTAGAAAATAACTCCCGCCGTTACCGGCTTCACTGAAAGAAAGGTCGCTTCTCTATGTAAGCATCTTTTTTGACCTGCTTATTGTGAAGTATAAACGAAAAGGCATTAGAGGACAGTCAATTTTTCCGACTTTTATACAATCTGCACAGTTTTCAAGGGAATGAAAATGTGCAGATTGAACTAATCACTGTGGTGACTTCAATTTTTGGCGGGTATTTGGAGTGTTACAAAGCAGAATTTAATGCGGGCTTACGGGGGTGTTTAATCAATACTGCCGGTCAATTCAAGCGCGGTTTCACGCAGTAAAGAGGCGAAAATAGGCTTGACCAGGTAGCGATCTCTGTCGCGCAGATTGAGCTTGACCATCATCGCTTCATGGGCGCTGGCGACGATAACGCGGGTGTTTGCAAGGTGAGGCGCATTGTAAATGTATTGCAGCACTTCTGCCCCGGTCACGCGCGGCAAACGTAAATCCAGCACCACCAGATCGGGGGCGCTGTTTTCCAGCAGACGGAGCGCAATTTCACCGTTGGCCGCTTCGGTAGATTTGAATCCGACCATTTTCAACACCTGCCGAAAAACTTCACGGCTGGCGTTGTCGTCATCAACGATGAGCACAGAGTGTGTCATGACGCCTTCAATCATTAATTCGTTAATGGTATCAGTAACCTTCCTTACGCCTATCTTCATTATAAATAAAGGTTAGAGATTGTAACAAGTGCAGAGTTTCCTAAAAATTCCTGAAAAGGATGGCCGCTGGTTATGTCACCCGAATCTCAGATTTGCTGTCACGCGGTCATCAAAAACCTGCCGCACCCGCGTGGGATCGTCCGCGATGATCAGGTCAAACCACACATTGGGATAGCGCCCTTCAATCGCAGCGCGCATGGTTGCTACCATATCTGACGGGGCGATCACGGTCACGGCAAGGCTGCTGGTTGAGGGGATCAGGTCAATCAGGCCAAACTGCGTGGTCACCATCGGGCGGAAGCGATTCCAATAGGCGCGCGCGGTATCGAAAAACCAGCCTGAATCCAGCCCCGGCGCCAGTAAAACCATGTGGAACGCCGCTTCGCCGCGAATCGGGCCAGGCCCCGGCGCGGTTGGCGTAACGCGTACCAGCGTGCCCATCACTTCCAGCGGCGGCACCTGCTTCATGATCGGCTGATGCTCGGACAAGCGGTTGATGGCTGGCGCGGTACCCGGCGAAAAGTAATCATCTTCTTTCCACAGGGTGACGCCAAAAAACCAGGGCGGCGCTTGCTGGGCGCACCAATCGAACATGGCGACGGTGGCTTCTGCATGGCTGTTGATGTCGTATGCGGGATAGCGTGTATCCTGCTGGTAAACCTGATCGCGAAAGGCGAAGATGCCACCTTCGGTGCCGACTACTGGCACATTCACCGCGCCGAACAGCGTCGCGGCACGCTCGTTGAACATGCGCCCCATCGCGATCAGGCCTACAGGATCGCCATACGGCGTCATTGGCGTGCCGCCATACACGGTACGTCCGGGGTCGTTACGCTGGCAAATCGGATCATAAGGATATTCAAAATGCCAACCGGGTTCGCGGGCGCGCTGTTCCCCCCGCTGGCGGGCGCTGTATTGCCCGCCGCCCGGCACTTCCTGATAAAAGTGATTCAGAATGTAGGGATGCGTGGCGACATACATGCCGCTGTTCAAAATACGCTGGAAACGGGTGAGATGGTTGGCCGCCAGATAGCCTAGAAACGCGTCCATCCACAGCACCGACGAGCGATCTACCGTATCTGCTTCTGCCAGAGGGATGAAGCCGGGGTAGCACCCACGCGAGAGAATATATTCAGCGAAATTCAGCCAGTTTTCCATCAGCGGGCGAATTACCTGATCGGTATTGCGCCAGTCAGGATTGAACCCGCCAGGCCATTCTATGCCTAAATTCGGCTCATTGTAGAACTCAAACCACTTCACGCCCACGCTGATGAAAGCATCAACGATATGCTGCATATCACGGGTGAATGGGCCAGCCCCGTATGCGCCCAGATAAACGCGCACAATCGGGGTGATGCCCAACCGGATAAACTCGACCGCATCATCCACAAAATCGGTGGTGGCGGCAACCAGCTTCACCCAGCCCATATGCGCGGTGGTGTAGCGATTGAATTCGACAGGCGTTTGAAACGCGCTGATAACGTGCATGCCGCGCGGATTGCGCGACCATTGGTATTCGTCGAGCCGCAACTTTACCCTCCGATTGCCGGGCCAGGGGTATTGATAATTTGCCCCGGCGACAAGGTTACTGGTGTTGGCGATGCGGTTACGGCAGCATCATCTGTGGTTTCAGGCGTAACTTCCGGGGATACTTCGGCGGCAGGGGTAGTTACGTCCGGAGATGGCGTAGCGGTGATGAACCCCGGATCGCGGGTAGGCAGCCAGGGCGTCGGAATGAAGGGCGTGCTGGTGGCGCTGCCAATGCCCAGGGGGATGCCGAAAGGCTGATTAAACTGCGCGCGGCGGATCAGCTCTGCCCGTGTTTCTTCAAAAGTGTCATAGACGACAGGATCGTAATATGCATAGGGCGCTGTTTGCCCCAGTTGAACGCCGAGCTGCGCAGCCATATCGCGCAGGGCAACGATAGTTACGCTCACAGTTACCCCTGGGGGTAAGTATTGGAAAAAATCAAAGTCGTCAATCACGATAGGCTGGAAGGTGTTCCAGTAGTTTCGCGCGCCGTCAAAGAAATATTCCGCTCCCAGATTGGGAGCGAATAAAAGAAAATGGTATTCGGGAAGTAGGTTTGCCTGCATAGGCGGAAATTATAAACAGAATGCGCGGCTAAACCTATCCTGCAAAGCAGTTCATCCCCTACGGCTCGCCTATTGTTAGCGAGAAGTTTAGCAATCTCTCATCTGATTTGTACTATAAGGCACAATCGGCACGCGCTACAATCAGCCTAAGCTAAGGCAGGGTATTTTGAAATGAAGCGGTTATTCGCGATCAGCTTTCTATGGTTGTTCTTAGCGCCTTTGTTTGCAATACAGGCGCAAGAGGGTATTCAGCCGCGCATTGCTTTTAGCGACGTGTGGGCGCGTGCCAACGCTGATACCCCGCAAGATGAAGTGCCTGCCGGAGAAGCCACAGCGGTGTATATGCGTATCGTCAACCTGAGCGATGCAGAGGTGGCGCTGGTGGGAGTTAGTACGCCTGCCGCTGAAACTATACAGCTGCATCAAGCCGTGATGGATGGCGATATTATGCGCATGCAGCCGATGACCGAAGCGCCGATCATCGCCGCTGGCGAAAGCCTCAATTTTGAAATGGCGGGGAGTCATATTATGCTGCTGGGCGCGCAGCCGCTGGTGGCGGGGACAGCGTTCCCCGTGACGCTCACATTTTCGGGGACTGACGGCGGGACGTTTGTCGAAACGATAGGCGTGCCTGTACTGGATTTTACCGCGCTTCCTACGCCTGTTCCGGCTATCGCGATTGGCAGCGCGTGGGCACGCCCGACGGCGGCAGACGAAACCGAGACGCCGGTCACTGATGTGAGCGCGGTCTATTTACAGCTTTTCTCGACGGCAGAAAACGATGATGCGCTTGTAGAAGTGGAGACTTCGGCTGCCGGAATCGCTGAGATTCACGAATCGGTGATGGATGGCGATGTGATGCGCATGCGCCCGTTAGAAGGTGGCCTGCCTTTGCCTGCGGGCGGGGAAGCCACATTGGAACCGGGCGGCTATCATATCATGCTGATGGACTTGCAAACGCCGCTGTTCGATGGGAATGCGCTTTCGATGACCTTGATCTTCGCCAGCGGGGCAGAGATCACCATCGGCGTGCCGGTGTATGACCGTATGATGATGGATATGAACCATGAATAAACGAGAAGGGGCGCGGCGTACCTTGCCCGTTTGGAAACTATGGGCGGGATTCATTTTCGTGGCGCTGGCCGCTGCTTGTTCGCCCGCGCAGCCGACGCCTGAAATTTTCAATACCAGCTCTGCGCCAACCATCGCTGTGACGCCGGGGGCGGCGCTGGATGAGATTGACGGCGTATTTGTTGGCGACTATTTACCCCGCCCGATTGCGCTGCAGGATTTCACGCTGCCCGGCAATCAGGGCGAGGCCATGCGCCTGAGCGATTCCAACGGTAAATGGCGACTGCTCTTTTTTGGCTATACCCACTGCCCCGATTTTTGCCCGCTGACGCTGGCCGAATTCAGGCAAATTAAAGAGCTGCTGGGCGATCAGGCTGATCAGGTCGCCTTTCTCTTTGTGAGCGTGGATGGCGAGCGCGATACGCCGGAAGCCGTTACCGAATATATAGAACGGTTCGATCCCGAATTTATTGCTTTCAGCGGGGATGACGCGACATTGGCGCAAATTCAGCAGGATTACGGGTTGTTTTACCAGCGCGTAGAAAATGCGGCATCCCCAGAGAATTACATGGTTGATCACAGTACGCGCTCGTACTTGATCGATCCTGAAGGCAACCTGCGATCTACTTTCACCTACAACACCACGCCCACAGAGATCGCTGGCGCGATTCAATGGTGGATGGCGCGGGATGAGGCATAAACCGCGCCTGCTGGATTTCGCCTGCCACAGGGAGGGCTGACCTGTACTGATTTAGCCTGATGCCGCCTGTGAGGGCGGACGATTCGATGCGCTGATCATGATTGCGACCAGTGCGCCAACTACCCCGGCGAGGAAAATAGCCCCCGCCCACACGTGAATACTCCAGCGGATGCCGCTGGCAAAATGAACGGTGGCAAAATACAGGGCGTAATAGGCGAACGGCGCGGCGAACATCAAAGTGAAAAACTGCGGTGTGCGCGCGGGTGACGGCTTTAACCACCACGCCAGCACGTCTATGATCAGCCCGGCGATCAATGCTGGCAGAATGAACACATACAGATCGTTAAGCACGGTCAGCAGGGCGGTGCTCAGGGTGAGCATAAAGGCGAACGTGCCGAAAGGCATCCGCCAGCGCCAGACCAGCAAGCCAATCACCCCGGAGAGGAAACCGGCTTGAAAGAGAATGCTGGTGACGCCCATATCCTGCGCTGACTGTGATAAACGGGTGAAAGCCAGCGGCGAAACCACCGGATGAGCGTAGCTAGTGAAGAACATGACCAGCGTAAGGAACAGGGTCATGCTGACGATCATCGGCCCCAATGCCCGCCAACCGCGAATTTCAGCCGTCACGTCTCTGGCACGTATCCATGCCGCGCGCACCGGGCCGGTGAAAATTAACGCCATGCCAATCGCCAGCATGATATGCGAAGGGCTGAGCAGCGCTTCCGTTCCCGCTTCGATGCCAAAAAGGGTGTGCCAGATCATGTCGCCCACGCCGCCGAGCGCGAACAGCATCACGCCGATCAGCGAAAGCCAGTAGCCTTCAGGCAGCGCGCGGGTGAAGGCATAGCCGCGATTGATGTTGCGAAGCTGATGATAGCCGAGAAATAAGGCAACCAGCCCGAAGGCGCTGTAAAACAAAAAGTGCCAGGGGGGTGAAGAAGCTGCCATCTACTTCGCCGTGAAAATGCGCCCATCCATCTATCCACAGCCCCGCCAGATAGACCGCCGAAAGACCGGTCATCGCCCAATCGAAGCGCAAGCTGCCAGCGGGATAGCCAGTTTTTGCAGCGGGCTTCGCGGCGGCAGGCGTTTGTGTTTTAGAGGCAGTCGCCATGATTGGGGTCTCCACAAGGCTATATTTGCGAACGCCGCGCGGGCATATCGCAACCGCTGTTAAGTGTTCAGCAATCCCCACACTACTTCTGCGGCCTGAGCGCGTGAAGCGGTTACTTCCTGCCCGTCGCGCAGTCGCTTGAACTTGACCTGCCCGGAAGCGATTTCGTCCGGCCCCAGCAGCGCCACCACCGGGATGCCTTTCTTATCGGCGTGGGCGATCTGCTGCCCCAGCTTACGATCCTGCAAATACAGTTCGGTTCGGATTTCAGCCCCGCGCAGTTCTGAAGCCAGCCTTTCGGCCTCAAAACGGGTTTCGCCGCTAAACACGGTCACCAGTGCTTGCGTGAGCGTGCCACCCAGCGACGGCGGATACAGGTTGAAAGTATCCATCAGGTCAATGATGCGCTCGATGCCAAAAGCCATGCCGGTGGTAGGGATACTTTCGCCTTTGAACAGGCCGATCAGGTCGTTGTAGCGCCCGCCACCCTGCACGCTGCCCATGCCTGCTTCATTGACTACCGTCTCAAAGATTGGGCCGGTGTAATAGCTCAAGCCGCGCACCATCGTCAGGTCGAAATCATAGTACTGTTCGGGCATTCCGGAAGCCTGCAAGTGGGCGATCAGATCGCGCAGCTCGCCAAGCGCCTCGCACGCGGCCGGAAAATCGCCCATGAAGCCTTCAAGATATGCCAGCTTCTGGATACCGGGCAGATCAACGGTGATCAAGTCCATTATTTTGGCGATTACCTCGCCGTCCAGCCCGCGCGTGATCAGCTCTTCGCGCACGCCTTCCGCGCCCACTTTATCAAACTTATCAATGCTGCGATACAAATTTGCCAGCGGTTCGCCTTCCACGCCTGCGTACTGCCCGATGGCGGTTAGCAGTTTGCGGTTGTTGATCTTGACCGTGAAATTGTCGAAGCCTAACCGCAGCAGCGCCGAGATCACCACGCTTACAATTTCAGCATCGGCGTCCATGCCTGACGCGCCCACAATATCGGCGTCACACTGGTAAAACTCACGGTAGCGGCCTTTCTGCGGGCGTTCGGCGCGCCACACTGGCGAGATTTGATAGCGCTTGAAAGGCAGCGCGATATCGTTAGGATACTGCGCCACAACTCGCGCTAATGGCACGGTCAGGTCATAACGCAGCGACAGCTCTTCCTTGCCGCCGGGGTGTTGGGCGTTGAAGATCAATTTTTCGGCGTCTTCGCCATATTTGCCCATCAGGGTTTCATGCAGCTCCAGCACCGGCGTTTGCAGCGGCTCAAAGCCATATAGATGAAACACCTCACGTACTTTGCTGAACACATACTCGCGCTTGAGCATGGTGCCAGGCAAATAATCGCGCATTCCTTTGGGCAAACGGGGTTCAATCTTCGGCTTGGGCATCAGGTTTCCTCAGTTGATAGGCGATCTGAGTTTGCAGGGGCGGCTCGTGAGCTGCCGCGTGAATACAAATAAAAAGCGCGAACACCCGTCCGCGCTTGAATTTCGATACGACAACCCCGCAGCGGCGTGCTAACGCGCTTGAACTATGCCGTGATGGTGGTGAAGTTGCAGGGTTTTTGTGTTCATAATGTTGTTAAGTATAGGAAAAGAGGAAAGGGATTGCAAGAGGGCTATCACTTTACAATCCCCTTTCAACACTGCTGCCTCAATCTAACCCGCCGGCAAATACAGCTTCAACCTCAGCGGGCTGCTCTTCGGCTTCCTTAAAGGCGCGCACGTTCACCCGGCTGAGCATAAACAAGGCAGCCCCTAACCCAACCGCGCCGGTGAGGAACACCAGCCCGTAAGCCATCGCGTGGGTATCGCCAATGCTCAGGAATATGTCACGAAGAATGCCGCCGCCAGAGACGCCGAAACCCCGCGCAAAAGTGACCACCAGCGACCAGAAGCCAAGAAAAGTTCCGGCTTTGCCAAACGGACTCATATCCATCATCATGCCCAGCGTGCCTACGTTCCAGATACCCAGCCCGATGCCCAGCGTGATCAGGGCAGGTGTGACCAGACCGCGAATATTGGCTATTGAGGACAGCGCGAACAGCAGGAAGGTGATCAGCAGGACGGTGACGCCGATGTAATTCATCACGGTGTTGGTCAGCCGCTTGTAACGGCGCGAGAGGAAGATGAACACAACCGTGCCTAAAATTGCCATGCTGCCCCAGTAGGCGGCGAAGCGGGTGGTGGTGCGCGCAGGCATATCAAACACATCACCGGCAAATGGCTCAAGGATCAGGTCTTGCGAGAAGGCAAATATCATCGAAAGCACCAGATACCAGAAGAAGAAGCGCATAGACGGGCTGCGCCATGCATGTTTCAGATCAGAGAGGATAGACGGCGCTTTTTCGCGCTCATCCTGCCTGCTGATGGCTGCCGTATTGCGCTTTTCTTCGCCTAGCAGCGAGATGAACCACAGCGCGCCCAGCACCAGCGCCGCGATCAGAAATAGATTTTGCAGCGTTTCAGGCGTGTAACTGCCGCCCGCTTCGCCTTCACCTGAAGGCAGCAGAATGCCGAAGAAAATGCCAGCGATGGTGAAGCCGACGAGCAGGAATGTCCACACGATGCCCACCGCGCGGGTGCGCTGGCTTTCGGCGGCGCGATCATAGACTAAAGCCAGAAAGGTGCTGCCGGAAATCGCGGTGCCGAGGCTGAAAATGAGCAAGGTAGCCGCCAGCGTGATCCACGTCACGGCGGTGGCTTCCATCCCACGCGCGAGATTGGCGGTGGTGAAACCGAGCATCAGCGTGCTTAGCACCATCATGGCGCGGCCAAGCCAAATCCAGAACAGGCGGCGATAGCCAAAAAATGAGCGCTCGTCGCTTTTATGACCAGCCCATACACCGAGCGGCGCAAGGAAGTAGCGCAGCGCTACCAGCAGGCCAATCGGCGTGGCGTTGAAGCCAAGATCGCTGATCATGATGCGGTTCCAGATGCCGGTTGTCATCACATCGGCCATGCCCGAACCAAGATGAAAAAGCCCGATTTTCAAGTTACTCGCGATAGTCAGGTTTGGGGCAGTTTGTGGCGCATCAGCGGCGTTCAATGCCGAAGGCGGCAGGGAATTTTCCATATATGCGTCTCGAATTTTATAGTTTTACGTAGATTTTGCCGGAGGATTATATTGATTTTGGCGGCGAGATCAAGTTGCAGAAGATTAGCGAGCGGAGGGGCGTTCCAGCACTCTTCGGCGAACGGCGCGAAATCTTATACAATTAGAAAAACGCATTATCACGCGACCCGATTGCTTTTTGAGAGGATTTCGCATGTCCCCGATGACCCGCTACCAAAAGATATTAGTGCCGCTGGATGGATCGGGCTGGTCACAACGGGCGCTGCCCCATGCCGTAGATATCGCCATGAGCAACAAGTCAGAACTTATTCTGCTGAGTATTTTCTCTGCGCCTGCTCAAACTTATACATCTGAACTGGCGCTGGCAGGCCAACAATCGGCGCTGGATGAACTACGGCAGTCGCGCATCTTGTACCTGAGCGGCCTGTGTAACGAACTGCGTGAAAGCGGCATCACGACGCAATATGAAGTCGTGGACGGCTCAGACGCGGCGGCGAGCATCTGTAATTATGTGCGCGCCTCTAATATTGATCTGGTGGTGATGAGCACACACGGGCGCACAGGCCTTGCGCGTATGATTTTTGGCAGCGTTGCGCGGGCGGTGATGGAATGCGCGCAGGTGCCGACCCTGCTGGTACATCCGGATAAAGAAACGGTAACGCCATAATTCAGGATGCTTGACTGTGCCGGCTTGCTGGTACAACTGCCTTAAGATGTTACAATCGGCATGTATACTGGATATTTCTCACTCAGGAGCCTTCAGAGATGGCTGAATGGACATCCTTCGACTCATTCCTTCAGGAGGCGAAAGCCACGTCGAATGACATTGATCGTCAGGCGCTGGTTGATGCGCTGTTGGAAGAACGCACCGTCTGGCCCTGGGTGGAAGGCGACAAGGCGACGTTTGTGCTGGATCGTCAAGGGACGACCAGCGCCGCGCTCAACCTTGATACACTGCCTGGCGACCCGCCATTTGCGCCAATGTCCAATCTGATTGGCACGCGCCTTTGGTATGTGACCGAAACCTTCAGACCAGATGATCTGCTGGACTACATGATCGTGATTGACGACCCGATGACCCCGCTCGCTGGAGATCGCGATCTGGTGGGGCGTGTGGCGCGGCATTGGGGCACCGACGCGCTGAATCCGCTGAAGATGCAAACCGCGCAGATGGATGTTTCGGTGCTGCGGATGCCTACCGCGCGGCCATTCCCCGATTGGTCGGCTTTCGGCGCAGTGACGCGCGGCAAGATTTACGAGCATGATATAGCCAGCGAGGAGATCGGTTTTCGCAACCGTAAGCTGTGGGTCTATACCCCGCCGGGCTATGGCTCCGGATCGGTACACCCTTTGTTGATCTTGAATGACGGCCAGTGGATGGCAGGCCCGCTGCAAGCGCCGTATATCGCAGATGCGCTGATCAAGCACCAGCGCATGATGCCCACCGTCATCGCCATGATCCAGAGCGCGGAAGGCGAAGGCCGCACCAAAGAATATTTCGATGGCGAGCAGTTCACGGTCTTTTTGCTCACGGAATTGATTCCCTATATTCAAACCCGCTATTACGTAGACAGCGGGCGTGTGGGCATTGGCGGGGTGGACGAAGGTGCAGTGGCCGCTATGTCGGCAGCGGCACGCAGCCCATCCATGTTTTCGCGAATGATGGCGATTTCACCACCGCTGAGCGCAAAAGGCGCGAATGCTGAAGTAACGCAAGACTTGAATCGCCGCTATGAAACCAGCCCCGCACTGCCCAAACGCATCTTCACTTCTGTCGGGCGTTATGAGGCGAAGAGCCGTTTTACGCGGCCTGCCCAGAACCTGCGCCAAAAGCTGGCTGGACGGCGCGATCTTGACCTGAAATTTGTTGAAATCGGCAGCGGTCATTCGCTGGTTGGTTTCCGCAGCGTGCTGCCAGAAGCGTTCGCGTGGCTGTTTCCCGGCGCTGCGTTTGGCTGATGGATGGCTTTCACCTCTGCCATCCTTGCCGGAGAAAAGAGGATAGCCGCTGGCGAATCTTGCAGGTGTTTACAGGGGCGCACCGCGCCTGACGTTTGTGATTCCCTAAGTTCTCGCGATCTCATTTCTGGCAATATCGAGGATGTTGCTCAGTGAAACGTACCCTCTTGCTAACTGCCGCGCTGGTTGGCTTTGCCCTTTTTCTCTGGCTGGCGGTCAGCGTGTCGCGCCCGCTGCTGGCGTGGCAGTGGTGGATGATTCCCTCATCCAACCCGCAGAGCGCGCCTGCTGCCTGCGAAGCTGCCGGGCTGCTTAACCAGCACGGCGCATCTCGCCTTAATCTGTTTGACTCTGCCAGCTACGCGGCTGAAACGGCAGCGCGGGATATTCAGGCGGCATTAACTGCGGCATACCCTGATATTCAGCCAGTTATGTTCAGTGAGCTGGTGCGGGCAAATGTGGCGTATAACGGCAGCGCCTATCAATGGCTGCAAACGGTGCAGTTGACGCGCTCGGTACTGGCAGGCGAGCCGGGGGTGAATCAGCCGGGCATGGCGGCCATTGTGCTGGCGGGGGAAGGCGCTGAACCCCAAATTATTGCCACCGCCGGGGCGGGGATTCCCGAATTGAGCTGCGCTTTCGTCTGGCGGGATTGGGCGGTGGATACCGCGCGCAGCCTGCCCTTCCTGCTGTTTGCGGGCTATGTGGTTTTGGGGATTGGCGCGGGGCTGGGATATGCTCTGTATCGCATTGTTCGCCGCCGTAGAAAGGCCGTGCCGACATGACCATTTCAGATGTGCCGCTGTTTTCTGGCCCGCGAATTCGCCTGACCGCGCTGCGACAGGAAGACACGTTTGTATTCATGCACTGGTATGAAGACAGCGAATTTGTGCGCCAGTACGACGCTAATGCCGCTGTGCCGCGCTCTATCCATCGGGTGCGCCAGCAGTTTGATGAAGATGATAAATCGAATATCGCTTTCCCGTTTGCCATTCGCCAGCATCATACCGATGAGATGATCGGCATTTGCGCCGTAGACGGCATTAGCTGGAATAACCGCAACGGCTGGCTCAGTATCGCTTTTGGCGATCCAGCGCATCGGGGGCAGGGGTATGGCGAGGAAGTAATGAGGCTGCTTTTACGCTTTTGCTTCCATGAGATCAATCTGCATCGCGTACAGTTGACTGTTTTTTCATATAACGAGCGTGCTGCCAAACTGTATGAACGGTTGGGTTTTACGCGCGAAGGCGTGTGGCGGGAGGCGATTTTACGCGACGGGCAGGCCTTCGATATGGTTTGCTATAGCATGTTAGCGCGCGAGTATGCGGCGAAACTGGCGGGAGAGGCGACATCATGACCTGCGCGCTCGCTGCTGACGGTGATGCCCGAACAGGATCGTCAAGGCTGCATTTCTCGCGCAAAATACGTAACCATATCTGCCGTTGAATCGGGTAATATCTTGAGCCTACATTAAGATTTGTGCTGCCGCGCGGCGTAAAGGCGACCTTACAGGCTGCCTTTATCGTCTCCATGTTCGGGGAAAGCGGGGCGGTGTGGGGTTAGCTGCTTACTTAAGGAAAAACACATATGCGTTCATTCATTATTGATACCGATACTGCTTCTGACGATGCTGTAGCCCTGATCATGGCGCTGCGCGCGCCGGATGTGGAGGTGAAGGCGATCACTACTGTTGCCGGAAACGTGCCGCTGGAACAGTGTACGATCAACGCGCTGTACACATCCGAATTGTGCGGATCGGATGTGCCCGTTTACCCCGGCGCTGATAGGCCGCTGATTCGCATCATGGAATACGGCGATTGGTTTCATGGCCGCGATGGGCTGGGCGAAATGAACTACCCGCCGCCGAAGCGCGCCGCGCAGAGCGAACACGCCGTAGACGCGCTGATCCGCGTGATTCGCGAAAACCCCGGCATTGTGCTGGTCACGCTAGGCCCATTAACCAATGTGGCGATGGCGGTTAGCAAAGCGCCAGATATTGTGAAGAATGTGAGCCGCTGCGTGCTGATGGGCGGGGCAGCCAATACCATCGGCAACGTCACCCCCGCCGCTGAATTCAACATCTGGGTAGACCCTGAAGCCGCGCGCATCGTGTTTCATTCTGGCCTGCCGATTGAGATGGTTGGCTGGGAGTTGTGCCGCTTTGATGCCAATCTTTCGCTGGACGAAATCGCCATGGTGCGCGGGTTTGAAACTGATCTCGCTGAATTTGCGATGGATTGCAACCGCCGCGCGTTGGAAGCCAACCTAAATCAGTCCGGCGATCCGGGGTTGGGGCTGCCTGATCCGGTGACGATGGCGATTGCGCTTGACCCGACGATTTGCACGCGCAAATCTACGCATCATGTGGATATTGAAACTAACAGCGACTTGACGCGCGTGCCGATGGTCAGGCCATTTTCATAAGGCCGCCAGCCGCCAGAGCCATTTTTATGAGACGGTTCGTTCTTATTCATGCGGTTTCCTCAAGCGGCTGAATGAACTCGACGCGGTTGCCAAACGGATCGCGGAATTCAAAGCGGTTGAAGCCGGGGATCGGGATAGATTCCGCCATTTGGATGCCGTGTTCACCCAGGATATTTTCCCACGCGGGGACATTATCCACCTGATAGGCCAGATGCGCTTTAGTCGCGAGCCGATCTACACCCGCTTCCGTACCGATATGCACCTGCTGATCTCCCACCTGCACCCAGAAGCCGCCGCGCCCTTGTAAGGAAGCTGGCTTTTCAATTTCTGGCAGGCCTAACACCCCGCAGTAAAACGCGCGCGCTGTTCTTCCATGCCTTTAGGGATGGTGATCTGCGCGTGATGCAGCCGTTGAATATTCATTAGACACCTGCGTATTGGAAGGCGATAAGTTTTATTGCGTGATCAGCCGCCGCAGATAATTCAGCGTCCACAACAGCAGCAAGATTGAACCGATGTCGGCAATAAGCAGCACCCACTGCACCAGATCATAGGTTTCAAAACGAAAGACGGCTAATACCACCGCCAGGATTTGCGCGCCAATGAATACGCCGCCTACCGCCAGAATATCCAGCGGAAACTTGCCGATGCGATGGCGCATCATATCTTCACGGCGATACTGCTCCCATATCAGGCCGGGAACGCGCTGTGAAAGCTGCTCGCGAATGTACACATTGATGCGATGCACATGTACTTCGTTCTGCGCCCATACCAGCGCCAGCAGCGCGGCCATCGGCGGGAAGATCATCAGCGCTACCGCGCCACCTGTGCCCCAACCGATGCCTAAAAAGGCCGCCGCCAGCGTGACCGTGATACTCAATAGCGATTGGCGTTGTTCGCTGCGGCGCAAGGCCTCTTCGCGTAGAGTCAGGTATTCCAGTTCGGCACCGCTGCGGGCTTCAGTTTCATGCGGCTTAATATTCATACAGGTATCTCGCGGGTAAGCCGGGTGATATATCAGATTGTAGTCGAATTGTGTGGTGCTACCAACGCGCCAATCCTGACCTTATGGAAACACCAGTTCAGGGTTTTTGAACGGAATCAGCGCCAGAATCACCGCGTGGGTGTAATAGGCGGCGCGGTCAATCAGCCCACCTGTAAGCAGCCCCACTGAGCCATCGCTTTGCTTGCTGTTGCTGCGGCCAAATACCATGTCATCGGCGTGACCGAGTTCAATCCCCTGCCGCACCAGCGCCGCCACCGACTCTGGCAGGTAAAACATGCCGGTACGCGCTTTGCCTTCTTTTGCGCCGTTCAGCACCACCACCCACGCGAACACCTCAACCGCGCCGTTCACATCGTCACAGCCGCCCTCAATGCCGATCCAGTAATCGGCATCTGGCTGTGCTGCTTTTGCAGCAGCCGCGCGGTTATGCGCGCCTTGCAGCGTTTCGCTATCGGTCATCGGCTGCACGCTCACGCCAGAAGGCACGGATAACCCTTCGGCGATGTATTCCTGATCCGGGAACATCTGCCGGAAACCGGCCAGCGCGGCGCCAATCTTGACCGGATTGTTAGAAGCAACGACGAGTTTGAACACGCTCAAAATCCTATCAGCAGCTTGAACAGGGCAAACAGCGCGAAGGCGAAATGCGCGGCAATAGCTGAACGGGTGCTGCCTGTGACCGCGCGCACGATACCAAAGACCAGCGCCGCCAGCAGCGGATTCATGCCGCTGTACCACAGCGATGCCGCCGGAGTCATATCTGGAAACACGACGGTGTAAGCCGCCGGAAAAATCAGAAGGTGAAAGATCGCGCTGGCGGCAGCCGTTACAATCAGCCCCGGCCACGCGCCAAAGCCAACCCGCAGCACCGGGAATGCCACCCCGCGAAATACCAGTTCTTCGGCAACCGGCTGAACAATCAGCAGGAAAACAGCCGAAATGATCAGCAAGGCGGTGTTCTGGCGATCTACAGCGGCGCTCAAAAGGGCTGGCGCTGGCACAAACTGCCCCGTCACCAGCAGGCTTAGTAGGTCAATCGCCAGCGCCAGCCCGAAGCTGATGAAGATGATGAACAGCAGCGGCGCAGCGCCAGACTGCAATTTTAGCGCCGCCCGCTGTTCTGGCGTTTTGCGCGATTGCAGCACGAAGATGATGGTGATGATGCCGCCGATGATCCAGCCGATGATCAGGGCGATAGACTGCCCGCTGAGCCAGATTTCTGCGGCGAAAGTGCCGCCGATAAAGGCGAGGATCGCCACTACCATAGCCACCAGCACAGAGGTCAGGTTCCAGGGCGGCGCGGGTTCAACTGCGCGGATGCGCTGCATGAGCGAGGGGCGAGGTTTCGATACAGTCATTGGTTTTCTCGATTTACTGCCGCTGCCATGCGGCAAATAGACGGCGGGTATAGTACTGGTAAATGCCGGTGATCGGCAGCACGCAGCGGGAATCCTGTTCGATGCCGCTGGCCGCGCCAGTCAATACAATCCGGCTGTCTTCAAGTTTCATCAGACGCCCGCGCGCTCATCACTGCGATTTCAGGCGCGGGGAAAGTGATCTTAAATTTATCCAATTTGATCGCGCCGAGGGGGTTTATGCCGCTGAGATCAGGGATATGAACGCCGTCCCCGTAGGTTTTCACGCTGGTGAGCCATTCAATGCCCGCGCTCACCGCCAGTTTGATGAAGAAGGTTTGCCCCTGCCATTTTTGCATCAGCGTAACCGGAAACAGGCCAGTATTTACGGGCATTCTGAACAGCCCGGCTTTAGCCGTCAACTCGGCAATTTGCGCGCCATCTATTGAAGCGACAAGGTGATCTTCGCCTGTGGGTAAAGTTTCAACCCTAAAATCGGCGCGATCTTTGGGAATCCCCCAGTTGGCGCGCCCGCTGACCACGCTTTCCCACGATGAAACAAAAATCTGGCTGATCGAATAAAACTTCTTCGTCTTACCCTTGCGCGTCACTTCAAATTTGCCGGGAATGTACAGCAGTTCGCTGTAGGCGCCAACTGGCGAAGATTTGTAATTCATCCAGGCAATCGCGCCTGTGCCGCCGCGCCATTTGCCGGCAAGTTCGTCTCGCTCCACCACGCCATAGGGGTGATCTGGCGGAAAACTGTAAAACACTACCCAGCCATCGCCTGAGAGTTTCCAGGGCGGCGGTATCACTGGCAGATCGGGCGGCGTCATAAAGCCTGTTGCGGGCGAAGTTGTTGTTTCTGAAGCCATGCAGCCTCTTTGCCCTCAGCGTGCAGAAAGCACCATTGTAGCGAAATGCGGGGCGATTATTGAGTCCACGTTCGGGTGATTTTGGGGCGTCACCCGCGCAGGCTGCGCCACCAGATACCGGGCAGCAGGCGCAATTTTCGCGCGGTGCTTACGTAGGCGCGGCGGTTAAACACGTTGTAATCATGTGCCTCAATATCCGAGAGGATCGCGCCGTATAGATCGGCAGCAGCCATGATTGCCAGCCGCCCATCACGATGGAGCAGGCGCATCCCCGGCTTTCCATCCTGGAGCAGGCGGCGCGTGCGTTCGATTTGAAAGCGCATAAACGCGCACCAGCGGGCATCACAGTCGCCCGTTTGTACCATACGCTCAACGGCGGCTTCAGAAAGCCCATGCGCTGCCAGCTCATCAGTTGGCAGGTACAGGCGGCCAGCGCGCCAGTCTTCGGCCACGTCGCGCAGGATGTTGGTCAGTTGTAAGCCTACACCCAGCTTCACCGCGTAGGGCAGCGCTTCTTCGCCCGTGAAGCCGATGATATGCATCGCCATCAGCCCGACGGTAGAGGCCACACCGTAGGAATAGACCGCCAGCTCATCAAACGAGGCGTAGCGTTGAGGCTCCAGATCGCGGGATACGCCGTCAATAAGCTGTTCGGCATAGCCTACTGGCACGTGGTAGCGCGCGCGTGCGTGCGCCCATGCGTAAGCCACAACGGTACGCACATCATCGCCGGGGATGGGATGCGGATTCAGCGCCAGTTCGCGCCAGTTATGCAGCGCTGTTCGGCGCGCTTCGAGGCTGCCGCCGGGCGCATCTACAAGATCATCGGTGATGCGGCAGAAGGCATACAGCGCCCGTACCGCCTGCCGCTTGTGGCGGGGCAGCAAGCCGGATGCCATATAAAATGTTTTGCTGTTGGCGCGGGTTAAGCGGGCGCAAATTTCGTAAGCTGCCGCCGGGGACTGCGCGTTATTCCAGGCATGAGGGTTAGCCTGCCCGGTGTTCAGGGGGTCTGATGCCCAGTCTAGCAGAGTGGATTCCCACGTAGATTGTACGTGCATTTAGACGATCTCCGGGGTGAGGCGGTCAGGCGCAGCCCTGTGACGCTGGCTTACAGGCATTGGATCAGGCGCTACTTCAGCGATCAGGCGGTCAGCGATGATAGACGAGGACAGCACTCCCGGCAATCCCGCGCCGGGATGCGTGCCTGCGCCGACGAAATATAAATTGTCAAAATCTTCTGAGCGATTGTGCGGGCGGAACCATGCTGATTGCATCAGCAGCGGCTGCACGCTAAATGCCGAGCCAAGATAGCTGTTCAGCGTGTTCTGGAAATAGCGCGGGTCAATGTGGTGTTCGGTGATGATGTTTTTGCGTAAATCGGGCAGGTAGTTTGCTTCCAGAAATTCCAGAATACGGTTCTTATACGGCTGTGCCATCTTCGCCCAGTCAATATCCGCGCCCAGATGCGGCACTGGCGAAAGCACATAAAAATTCTCGCAGCCTTCCGGCGCTATTGAGCTATCGGTCATCGTGGGCATATGCAGATACAGGGAAAAATCGTCCGCCAGCACTTTATGCCGGAAAATGTCTTGCAGCAGCCCGCGATAGCGTTCGCTTAGGATGATGTTGTGGTGCGCCAATCCACTATCCAGATAACGGCGTTTGGTGCCGAAATAAATCACGAACAGCGACATACTGTACTTCATGCGTTCGATGTGCTGATCGGTGTTCTTCCTGCGGTATTCCGGCGCGATCAGGCTGCGATAGGTGAAGGCGACATCCGCATTGCTGACGATATGATCGGCTTCTACAACTGTGCCATCGCCAAGACGCACACCCTTCACCCGGCGGCGCTGATCCGCATTCACCACAATTTCGCTGATTTCGGCATTCAGATGTATTTTGCCGCCCAAACTTTCAAACAGCCTGCCCATCGCCGCGATCAATACGCCAGTGCCGCCCTGCGCGTAATGTACCCCCCATTCGCGCTCCAGATAGTGAATCATGGCGTAAATCGAGGGCGAGTCAAACGGATTGCCGCCGATCAGCAGCGGATGAAATGACCAGCAGCGGCGCAAAAAGTCGTCGCCTACAAACTGCGAAACGTATTGATAAACGCTCAGGTAGCTTTTCATCCTGATCAGGTCTGGCGCAACCTTGATCATGTCTGAAAAGTGCAGAAATGGCTTGTCTGCTAATTCCACAAAGCCTTTTTCGAAGATCGGTCCGGTGCTGCGCATAAACTGCTGATAGCCTTCAGCATCGGCGGGGCTGCGCTGGCGAATCTGCTCTAGAATGAAGCTTTCGTCACCGTTGTAGTCAAGCTTGCGGCCTTCGCTATCGAAGATGCGGTAGAAGGGGTTGAGTGGAATAAACGTCACATCATCTTCGCGGCGCTTTCCAGCAATCGCCCACAGGTCATCAAACATGAATGGCGCGGTGATCACGGTGGGGCCGCTGTCGAACTTAAAGCCGTCGGCTTCATAAACGTAGCCGCGACCCCCGATCTTGTCGCGCTTTTCAAAAATCTCAACTTCGTGACCACGTGCTGCCAACCGGATAGCGGCTCCCAGACCGCCAAAGCCGCTGCCAATGACGATAATACGTGCCATGTACTGCTAACCCCTTACCAATTGCCGGATACGTGGGTAAGATACGCCAATTTAGCCGTGAAATCATGAGCCGGAAATGAGTTTTTCAGCATCTCAAATGTAACGTTGCTGCGCTTGAAATTCATATTCGTCCTCTGTTGATTGCCACGACAAGGCGTTATCCTAGTCGCTGAATTTGCCCCTATGCCCTGTATGAAGAAATTCGCATGAGAAGACGCTTAATCATACTCTGTTCATTGGTGGTGTTCGGAATTCTGATGTCGCTGCCACTGTTGGCGCAGGACGCGCCCACCGAGCCGCCCCCTGAAGATGGCGGGCTTGATCCGGTCACCACGCCTGCGCCGCTGCCCACCCGCGAGCCGCGCCCCGCCGTATTCGCCGTGACCAACGATGATCGCGCAGGTTTGCAAACCTTCTTCATCGGCACCGTGCCGCAGGGCGAGACCCGCCTGCTGCGGGTGGTGGGCAGCGATATTGAAAGCGTTACCGGAAACTGGTTGAACGCAGAGATTCCCTTCTGGCTTGCCGATGACCATAATTTCTACGGCCTGCTGGCTACAGAAATGGAAGCGCCAACAGGCAGCACCCCGCTTTCGGTGGTGGTCACTTATAGCGACGGCACGCAGTCCATACTGGCGACTTCGCTGGATGTCGTCAATGGGGCGTTTATCGCCCAGAACGTGAATATTCTGGCGGCTAAAGGCTATTTGCTGGATACCAGCGTTGAACGCAGCGAACTGGCGCGGCTGGAAAGCGCAATCGGGCAGATCACGCTTGAGCGCCTGTGGGATGCGGATGGCTTCCAACTGCCAATTTTAAACGCCTTGACCTCTCCATTTGGCGCATTTCGAGTGTTCAATGGCACCTTAAGCACACGGCATACAGGCACCGATATTCGCACCACGCTGGGCGTTCCCATTATGGCGATGGGCGGCGGGCGCGTGGCCTATACTGGCTTGCTGCCGATACGCGGCAATTACGTGTTGATCGATCACGGCTACGGCGTGTATTCCGGCTATGCCCATTGCAGCGAAGTGCTGGTGGAGTATGGCGATCTGGTTGAACGCGGGCAAACCCTGTGCCTTAGCGGCGATGTTGGCCGCACGCAGGGGCCGCATTTTCACTGGGAAACGGCGGTCAACGGTGTATGGGTCAACCCCGTTCAGCTTTTGCAAATGTGGATGCCGTAGAATCAATCGCCCTGCCAGAGGCGGGCATAAAGCCTGCCTCCCTTACCCTTTCCCACCGTTTAATTGCCGCATTCCATAAATCAATCCACAATGTAACCATGATGGATAAGCATGTGGAGTAACAGAGATGAAACTTGCTCCCCGCTGGTTATGGTTGCTCGCCTTACTGCTGATCATTTCAGGCGGCCTTAGCGCTGCCGCTGCACAGACCGATGAACAAACCAATGTCACGATCATTCTCGATGCATCCGGCTCGATGCAGGCGCTTTTTAGCGATGGGCGTACACGCATTGAGATCGCCAAAGACGCGGTGATTAATCTGGCAAGCAGCTTGCCCGCGCAAGACAACGCCAGCCTGTGGGTATACGGGCATCGCCTTCCACAGGATGATCCTGAAGCCTCATGTCTGGATATTGAGCAGGTGATCCCGCTTGCGCCAGTTGATCCTGTGCAGTTTGAGCAGGTTGTCACGCCCTTAAATGCTATCGGCTATACCCCGATTGCCCGTTCGCTGGAGAATGCAGTTACCGGCACCCCGCCTAACAGTCACAATATCGTGGTCTTGATGTCTGACGGCGAAGAAAGCTGCGGCGGCGATCCCTGCGCGGTGGCTGGCGAACTGGTGGCGTTGGGTTTTGAGGTGGTGATCAACACGATTGGCGTCGCCCCGGATGCGAACACGCGCGCCCAATTACAGTGTATAGCGCAGATTACAGGCGGCGCCTATTACGAGGCGAATGATGCGGGCGCGCTAACTGAGGCGCTTCAAGAAGCTTCAGCGCCCCCGCCGCCGGAAACCGGCATGATTCAGGTGGTGACGCCGGATGGCGAAGTGGCTTCACAGATCGGCTTTGAGGTGCTTAATCCTACAAATAACACCAGTATGGGATCGCGGCTGGGCAGTGGGGAGTTCCCGCCCGGAAATTACACCGTTCGTGTAAGCATTTCGCCGCTGTTAGAAACCAACGTCACGGTCACGGCGGGCGAAACCACCACGATCACGCTGCCTGATACCGGAACGGTGCGGCTAGTGGATAGCGAAGGCGTGGTGACCGATCTTTTCCCGTTCACCCTGTACGATCCGGAAACCGGTCAGGCTGTCGCTTATTCTTCTGGCGGAACCGCCGAAGTGCCAGCGGGCGCTTATAACGCGGTGGTCAATAGCAATCCAGTTTTTGAACAGCCTATCACCCTTGCTCCGGGCGAAACGGTAGATATTCCGCTGAATATCGGCGGCATCCAGATCGTGACGGAAGACGGACAGCCGACCACCGACTATTACTTTTTCGTCACCAATGCTGAAACTGGCGAATTGGTGACAGGCACAACCGGGCCAGCCAATGTTGCCCCCGGCATTTATAACATAGTGATCAACACCACGCCGCGCACCGAAACACAGGTGACGGTAACGGCTGGCGAAACCGTGAATATTCCTGTGGGCGCTGTCGGCAGCATCCAGACGGTGAACGAAGACGGCGAACCCATCAGCGATTATTACTACTTCGTCAACGATGCCGAAACTGGCGAACTGGTGACAGGCGGCGTTGGCTTGATTGAAATTGCGCCGGGTATTTACGACGTGTTGGTTAACACGGTTCCGCCAACCGAAACGCAGGTGACTGTGACGATTGGGGAAACCGTGGATGTTGTGGTGGGCACCCCCGGAAGCCTGCAAACCGTAACCGATAGCGGCGAGCCAACCGCCGACTTCTATTACTACGTCAACAATGCCGAAACCGGCGAACTGGTGACAGGCGGCGTGGGGCTGGTAGAGCTTGCGCCCGGCACCTACGATGTGGAAATTAGCACGTTACCGTCAACAGAGGTACAGCAGGTCATCGTGGTCGCAGGCGAAACCACAGATGTATCCCTGCCGCCTATGGGGACATTGGAAGTGTTCGCGGCAAATGGTTCGCCGAACGCCGAGTATCTCTTCATCTACGATGCCGAAACCGGTGATCTGGTGACAGGCGGCGTTGATGCCAGTTATCTGTTGGTGGAAGGGGTATATCGGGTTGAATACCCCGATGGAACAACTGTTGAGGTTGAAGTTGTGGCCGGTGAAACTGCCCGCGCCCAACCGGGATAGATTGTTTTCATCCGGCGGCGCATCTTTCGGCTTCTCTCTTGCCGCTGGCGTGAAGGGCTGAAGATGGGCTTCATTTTCGCTAAGACTGTTCGTGGGCGCGGCGCAGCGCCCACTTTCATGAAAACACCCCCCTGTTGCCGGATATAACAAATCACATCACAATGGATGCTTGCAATAGAAAATCGAAACCGTCCATTTCCTAACATAGATCGGAGTTGGAGCGACACCATGAGATTCTCTTTTCGCCGGATACGCTTGCTGATTCTGCTGTGCATCGTGCTTCTAGCCGGCATTAGCACCGCCGCCGCGCAAGAAGCGTCACCAACCAACGTGATCATCATTATGGATGCGTCTGGTTCCATGCAAGCGCTGTTCAGCGATGGGCGTTCTCGAATCGCTATCGCCAGAGATGCGGTGATCGATCTGGTAAACGGGCTTCCGCCGGAATTTAATGCCAGTTTATGGGCTTATGGGCATCGCTTGCCACAGGATGATCCAGCCGCTTCCTGTTTAGATATTGAACAGGTGATCCCGCTTGCGCCAGTTGATCCTGCTTTATTCAGCCAGGTGGTTTCGGAAATACCGGCCATCGGCTATACCCCGATTGCTCGCTCGCTGGAATTAGCCGTGACCGGTACGCCGCCGAATACGCAAAATGTTGTGGTGTTGATGTCTGACGGCGAAGAAAGCTGCGGCGGCGATCCTTGTGCAGTGGCCGGCGAACTGATCAATCTCGGCTTTGATGTGGTGATCAACACCATTGGCGTGGCGGCAGATGCCAATACGCGCGCTCAGCTACAGTGTATCGCCCAGGTGACCAGCGGCGCCTATTACGAGACCAACGACGCGGCGCAGTTAACTGAAGCCTTAGAAGAAGCCTCAGTTCCGCCGCCGCCTGTAACCGGTTTTGTGCAGATCGTCACTGCCAGCGGCGAACCGGTGGCGTCCATCGGGTTTGAGGTGATCAATTCAGCCGATAACGTCAGTCTGGGATCGCGGGTAGGAAGGGGCGAACTGCCGCCCGGTGAATACCTGATCCGCGTGAATATTTCGCCAACGATGGAAGTTACAGCGACGGTTGTAGCGGGCGAATCTTATAACATCCCTATTCCGGAAGCCGGAACTGTGCGTCTGGTGGACTCTGCTGGCAATATCAACGAGACTTTCACCTTCACGCTTTATGATCCTGCTACGCAGAATCCGGTTGCCTATTCTTCAGGGGGTGAGGCGCTGGTTCCTGCTGGAACTTACGACGTAGTGATTAACAGCTTGCCGCCAATTTCTGAGACGGTGAATGTAAGCGTGCGCCAGACAGTAGATATGACGTTGGACGTTGCCACGATCCAGCTTGTCAATGAAGAAGGCGAGCTGAACACTGATTTAAACGTTGGCGTATATCACCCGGATACCGGTGAATGGATGACTGGCGGCGATGGATCAGTTTCCGTGCTGGCGGGCGTGTATGACGTGCGGATCAATACCAACCCTGAAACCATCATGCAGGTTGAGGTTGGCGAAGGCGAAACCCTGAGTATTCCCATCGGCGGGGTTGGCGCGATTCAACTTGTGGACGAAAGCGGGGCGCCAGTTACACGCTACCCCTTCGCATTGTATAGCCCTGACACGCAGGAATGGCTGGCCGGCGGCAACGAAATGATAGAAGTATTATCCGGCACTTATGATCTTCGGATCGAAAGCGTACCGTTGATCATCATGCCGGTCACCATCGTCACCGGCGAAACGCTCAACTTCCCGATTCCGGGAACCGGCACAATTCAATTGGTGGATGAAAGCGGGGCGCTAACCAGCGATTATTACTTCACCGTATTGGACGGCGAAACGGGCGAGTGGATTTACGATACCAACGAGCCGCTGCCGATCCTCGCGGGCAACTACACTGTCGAGATTCGTATTGAGCCGCCGCTGGTCGTTCCCGCGGTTGTTACGGCTGACGAAATCACCAGCGTCACGGTTCCGCCGTTAGGCACGCTGGAAATTCTGGATGCGGACGGCCAGCCAACCGATGAATATGTGGATATTTACGATACCAGTGAAAATCTGCTCGGCGGGGGCGCTGGCATCCAATACCAACTGCCAGCAGGCATATATATTGTTCGCTATTCCACCGGCGGCGCGTCCGTTGAAGTCGAGATCATTCCCGGCGCAGTAACACAGGTGCAGCCGGAATAGATTTTCGCGGGATTTCCTTGTCATACCTTGTGGGCGATCTGCTGGATTGCCCACAAGGCCATTCTATCGCCTGTCTGAGCTTGCAGGGGGCGCAGCATCATCAAGCGGTTGCTGCTGTTGTTCGTGAGGTGAACACCAAGCTAACGACGGGGAAGAAGATGAATAGGAAGGGGGTGGGGTAAATCTGGGGATTTCAATCCATTAAGCCGGAAACAAATCGCCCACGCGCGCCGTAAACTCCGGCAGCAAATTGGGTTCGACCAGTTCATTATCGCCTGTCAGCCGCTGTACCTGATTTGAGCCAGCTTGATACGCAAATACCAGCTTTTCCTCAGGATCGATCACCCATACTGCTTGCACGCCATCTTCAAAATAGCGGCTCACTTTACGTTCAACCTCACTAAAGCGGTCAGTGGGCGAAACGACCTCAACACACAAATCAGGCACAACGTTAATCGGGCGGTTTTGCAACGCCTCTTCGCTGCTCATAAAGGCGGCAATTGTTTCTGCCTGATACACCATCAGATCTGGAATATGTGACCCCTTTACCCAATCCGGTGATTCTGTTTGGGCAAAAGTCGTCTCATACAGCGTAACAATAGTTTTATGCGCCTGCTCGTATGCTACCAATAGCAAGAATAGTTTCTTTAAGACTAAGCTGTGCATGAACGCAGTGGGTATCTTTGGCAGCTTCTCTCCGTCGATCAGTTCAAACGGCGCGTCGGCCTGTTCTCGCAGAAAATCTGCAAGCGACATGCCAACGCGAGTTTGTGGACTATCAATCATCGGGCTTTCAGTGAAAAGCTACTTGTTCACGCTCATCGGCATAATCAGATGCAGAAAGTCAGCGCGGCCATCGGGGCGGATCACGCCGGGGGACGCGGCTCCGTTGCTTTCCAGCAAAATGCGCTCTTCAGGGATCACGCTTAACACGTCAATCAGATAGCGCACGTTAAAGGCGGTATCCAGTGATTCGCCTTCTACCGATGCTTCCAACGCGCCTTCATAATCGCCGCGTTCGTTGCTGCGCGCGCTGATCTGCATCGCGCCGGGTTCGCTGGGGCCAGCGGGCGGCTTCACCGTGATGCGCGCGCTGTAGTTGTTGTCCCGCGCGAAAATTTCAGCGCGCTTGTAATGGCGCAGCAGGTCATCGGTATATACGCCGATCACCGTGTTGTAATTCTTGGGGATGATCGCGCTGAAATCCGGGAAGCGGCCATCAATCAATTGCGATGAAATGACCGTGTTTTCGACCTGAAACTGGATCAAGTCGCGATCACCGGGCAGGGTGATACCGACTGGCAGATCGTCATCAATGATCACTCGCGCCACTTCAGACATCGTTTTTGCCGGCACCACCATATCGCGCGGCTTGCTGAAATTCGCGTCAATGGACGCGGTACGCACCGCCAGACGGAAACCATCAGCAGCGGCGATGGTCATCACATTGCCATCAAATTGCAGGTACAGGCCGGTCAAAATCGGGCGCGTATCTTCTTTGGCGGATGCAAACACAGTTTCGGTGATCATGTCGCGCAGCACCTTGCCCGAAAGCACTACGTCCGGCTCGGATAGCTCTGGCACCGGCGGAAACTCGTTCGCCGCGATGCCGCGCACATGCCAGTTGGTCGCGCCGCATTTCAGGTTAATGGATTGGGTGTTGGCATCCAATGTCAGATCAACGCGCTCTGGCGAAAGGGTTTTTACCATTTCCGAAAGCGTCTTGGCTGGCAGCGTCACCGCGCCGGCCTTGTCTACCTTTGCGCCGATATAGGTGGTGATGGTCAATTCCTGATTCATCGCCGCCAGTTTTAGCCGCGATTCTTCAGTTTCGAGCAGCACATTACCCAGAACCGGCAGGGTAACACGGCTGTCCACCGCGCGCGAAAGAATCGTCAATGCCTTGTCCAACTGTTCCTGAAGAACGGAAACTTTCATCGCGACAAAACTCCTCAACGAAGTGCAATTATTCTATGTGAACGTAACAGGTGACGGGCAAATCCCGATCACTTTAGGTGGTCAAAGATGCCACTAAATTATAGCGCAAACGGGGCATTGACGTGAAATATTTGAAAAGCTGAACTTCATTTTACAGCGCAAGCGCCTCACGCAGTACGTCGCCGTCCACGTTGCCACCGCTGATCACGATGACCGTCGCCCCTTCGGGGATTTCGGGCGGAATAGCGCCGTTGGTCAGCGCGGCGATGCCCACCACCCCGCCGCCTTCGGCAATCCAGCCTTGTTCAAATGCCATATAGCGCATCGCCCGCGCGATGTCTTCTTCGCTTGCCAGCACAATCCGATCAACCAGTTGTTTCACAATCTCAACCGTGATAGAGCCAGCTTCAATTTTTCCCGGCAGCGCATCCGCCAGCGATTCCCCGCCTGTCGTATGCTCAAGATCATAAATCAGGTTGTACATTTCCGGCGATGTTAGCGGATTCACGCCAATCACCTCAATCGAAGGATCGCGGCTTTTGATCACCGTAGCAATCCCGCTGATCAACCCACCGCCGCCAATTGGCACGATCACCCGCTGCACTTCTTTGACCGCATCCAGAATTTCCAGCCCGATAGTGCCTGCGCCGGCGATCACATCTGGATCGTTATAGGGGGAAACATAAGTCATCCCTCTTTCATGCTGTAAACGATGCGCTTCTTCTTCGGCTTCGTCATAGGTTTCACCGAACAGCACGATTTCTGCGCCCAACCGTTTCACGCCCAGTATTTTTCGCCGCGCCGCAGACTCTGGCATGATGATCGTGGCTTTTACGCCAAGAATCCGCGCGGCATTGGCAACGCCCTGCGCATGATTGCCTGTAGAAGCCGTGATCACCCCGCGTTCGCGCTCTTCGTCGGTCAGCGCCAGCATGGCATTCAGCGCGCCGCGCACCTTGAACGAGTGGGTTTTGTTGGCGTTTTCAAGTTTCAGGAACACCCGGCCGGGCAAGGCATTGGCTTCTTCAACCGGCGTTGGCGGAATATACGGGCGAATGCGCTCACGCGCCCGCAGCACATCCTCAAGTTGGGGGGGGATGGGAGTCAAAACAAAGTCACTTTCTTCCAAGTTTTGACCTGATTATAACGAAATTATTCAAAACGGCGTTTCACTGGTTGCAAAAGCGATCTGTCAAATTCGCCCATCGTGCTATCGGCCAGCGCCAGCACCGCCGCTTTCGCCTGCGCCGCATCTGCTTTGAGCGCGGCAATATCAATCGTCTGGCAGCTATCGGGCAGGTCTTTCAGCCAGCGTTCGCTGCGCTTGAACATCTTCAGCGCCCCGCGCCGGTTGCCCTGCACGATGTGATAATACGCCAGCCCCACTTGCAGCACGCCCTGATACAAATTTCGTATCTTGCGCGGCTCATTCCGCCACACTTCCTCAAGCAAATCGTGCTGGGCGTGGTATTCGCCCGCGTTGAACAGGCGAATCGCTTCCTCCGCTAAAGGGGGAAGTGGTTCTTCGCAGGGAGTGAGTTGATCAGTATCTTTCATTGAGGCATGGCGGTCAGATCGAGACCCTGTTCTAAAAGAGGTGTTGACATCTCTGCTGCCGCTTAGGCTAATATCTTCATTATATCGAGTGTCGAAATACAACGCGGAACCAAAATGCCTGAACTTGCGCTCCAAAAGTTGACCGATCACGTTTACTGGATGCCGCCTGCTGAGCCGGATCGCCCTTCACTATGCGCGGTGGTTGGCGAGCGTTTTACCCTTATGCTGGACGCCGCTTCATCTGATGCACATGCGCGCTTATTTCTGGATCAACTGGCTAAAAACGGCATCCCCGCCCCGCGTTTGGTTGCGCTCACCCACTGGCACTGGGATCATGTGTTCGGCGCGGCAGAAATCGGCACACCCTTGATCGCCCACCGCCTGACCGCGCGGGAACTGGCGATACAGGCTGCCTATGAATGGACGGATGAAGCGCTGGATCAGCGGGTGGCAGCAGGTAAAGAGATCGCCTTTTGCGCCGATAACATCAAGCTGGAACTGCCCGCGCCGCGCAGCATACGTATCGCCCTGCCAGACATCCTGTTTGACGATGCGCTGGACATTGATTTAGGCGGCGTGACCTGCCTGCTGCGGCATGTAGGCGGCGATCACGCGGCGGATTCGGTCGTCGCCTATATTCCTGAAGATCGGCTGCTGTTTTTAGGCGACTGCCTGTATGACGCTGTGTATACGCCCGTGCGCCATTACACGCCGGAACGCCTGTTCCCGCTGCTGGATAAGCTGGTTACATTTGACGCTCAACACTACATCGAAGGCCACGCGGATACCGTCATGTCCTACGCTGAATTTAACGCGCTGACTGGCAAAATACGCCTGGCTGGCGAGCTGATCGCCGAATCAGGAACGGATGAAGCGGCGGTGTTGGCGGCCGCCAAATCCCGCACCGGCAGCGAACCGGATGAAGATTTGACCTATTTTGTGAAGGGGCTGATTGCGGGGAAGTTATTCTTTGCTAAATAATCTTGAAGGGCACTAGATAAAGGGAGACTCTCAAATGCAACAATCATTAACAGAAGCTTATATACACGAGCCTTCAATTCTAATAAGCGTTAACCGCACATACCAAGATGGCGGGAATGATTTATATAAAATCACACGTGGTGATTGGGTAATTGGTAAGCGCCGTGAAAAGGCAAAATATGCATTCACCGTTTATCGAGGGGAGATACTTGAAGTTTTTAGCATTCATAGTTGGGAACCGGTAACTACCCAAAACCCGAACCAGCAGATAAGGAATCGGTGGCGATTTACGGGCCAAGTAGCATCTGAGATGAAGCACTATATTGGACAAGGCGTCAGGCACTACCGTAAGCGCGGTTCACAAAGTCCTATCCTCTATGTAAATTGCTGAGACATCGCTACCTGAGAATCAAACAGGGCGACAGATTACCCATCGCCCTGCTGTGTTACCCTATAAGAACAGCGCCGCTGGCGCTGAGAATTTGCGCAATTGAGATCGCTCCTCTCCCCTATATTCCCGCTGCCGACCACACCGCTGCCGGTGTCGCCACAGGTTTCAAGCGCACATCAAAGCGTACCGGAATGATATTGGCTTTGCGTAGGATCGGGCGGGTCGGATCGTAATCCGGGTTTTCCCACACAATCGCCGCCGCAAAGTTCTTCGTGCGCGCGTCCTGGAAATAGTTCGGGATCAGGTTGTGTACCCTAAAACCCTTATGGAGCTGTTTGGTCAAATTGGTGTCGAAACGTTTGCCTTCAATCACGTCCTGCACGTACTGTTCCGGCGTCATCTGATCGGCTACTTTGGCGTAGTCAATGAATAAACTTCCGGCGATCATGCCGCGCAGGTTTAACTGCTTGAGGACTGCGAAACGGGCGTCCATCAACTTGCTGCCCACGCCGCGACCTCGATAATCTGGATGTACCGCCGAGTCGACGCCATACATCCATTCCCCGTTGGGGCGGTGCGTGGTCAGTCAACCATAGTTGGTGGTGTGGTTCCAGCTCGAAAGCAGCGGTTGTGTCGGGTCAAAATCAATGCGCATGCAGGCGGTAAAGCCGACCACGCGATCCGTTCCCGTATCCACCGCGATAAACTGCCCTTCAGCGAAGTTTGCCGATTGGGCGCGGTAGTATTCGGGTGTTGCCCATGCTTTCCGGTCGTCTATCAGGTAGCAAATGGCGTCTAACTCGCACATCTGCTCAAAATAGCGCTCGGAAGGCGGCAGGATCGCGATTGGCGCGTCTTCTCGCCGCATATTGGGTGCTGCCTGTACTGCTAACATAAAATGCCTTTCTACAATGCCGGTAGAATTTCGCTTGCTGCGCGGCGCACTTTCCTGGCGCGCCTCATAGCGTCGCAAGCTGCGAGTTTCAGCATAAGTGCCGTCCTCGCGGGAACAAAGCATGTCCATAGGGGGCTAGAGTTGGGTTTCCCATCTGCCCAACGCGCGCAGGCAACGATGAGCGATTCGCAAATCGAACTGGCGAATCACTTACGTTCTGCCCGTGTGAAGTTGTCAGGCCGAGCTTATGGATGATCAGTCAAGTCGGAGCTTCACTGCCGTGAATGAATGCTGCGCCAAACTTGACAGGGGGGTAAGAGAAGGAGCGATCTGTAAAAAACGCGCCCTCCGGTACGCCCGCGCGCTTCCAGCACCGTAACCGCTGCACCCGCGTTGTGAAGATCGCGTGCGGCGGTAAGCCCGGCTGTGCCAGCGCCGATGACGAGGGTTGCCATGATAGACACCACTATTTCGGAGATTGCTTAGTCCTGCACTTCAGCATAGTCGAGGTTCTAAGGGATGTCAAGCGGAATCGCTGCCCAAAACAAAGCCTCGCGGCGGCATATCCGCGCCCTTACAGTCTCGGCGATCTGCCGGTTAAACGTGTATACATTTGATACCCGATCCAGCGGAAAGGTTCCGGCGGAATCGGCGCTGGCGCTGCCTGATAAAAAGGCAGATCGCGCCACTGTTCATCATCTTTAGAATACATATCCGTTAAAATTTGCCCGGCAATATTAGCCAGCGTTACGCCATGCCCGCAGTATCCCACAGCGTAATAAATATTCTGCTGCTCGCCGCGCACGCCGACCAGAGGCTGCCGATTGAGGGTGATCCCAAGCGTCCCCGTCCAGCGGTGGGCGATTGGCAAATTCTTGCCCTGCGGCAAATAGCCGTTCATCGTCTCTGCAATTCTGCTAAATGCGCGATTCGTCGCGCTGGAAGCATCCGGCCAGCGCGTGCGATTTCTGAAAAGATACGCGTAAGCCCGGTTGCTGCCGCCGCCGAACACGATATTGCCCTCACGGGTTAAACTTGAATAGGCGATGCGATCCCGATCATCTGAATAGCCCGCGTATTCTCGCCAGCCTAGCTGCTCTAACTCTGCCGCGCTTAAAGGCGCTGTGGCGAAGACATGCGAATGCAGCGGGAAAATGGCCTCTCGAAAGTATCCCAACTTGCCCGTATAGCCGTTGGTCGCCAGGACAATCGCTCCGGCCTTAACTTCTGCCAGCGGTGTTTGAAGCGTCAGGGTTGAGCCTTCCCGAATCGCTAAAACTGGCGTTTGCTCGTAAATCTCTACCCCTTGCGCTTGCAGCACTGGCCGCAGCGAACGCACCAACTGCGCGCCGTTAATCTGGCCGGAATTTGGATCAAAGACGGCACCATACACCCCGTGTAAATTCAACCGCTGCCGCAGCGTACTGGCATCGAGAAAACTGACCGGTATGCCAAGCTGCTGCTGTAGTTCAACTTCCTGTTGAGCCGCCTCAACTTGCTGTTCATGCGTGTAGGCCGTCACCGTTCCATCCAGGCGATAGCTTACTGGAAGCTGATGCCTCTGGATGATCTCCGTAATCATCTGGATGCCTGCATGGGTCATCTGGTAAACCCGCCGGGTCATCTCCGGGCTGCACCCGTACATACTGGGCAGCCAGTTGAGCATCATGCCGCCGTTGCGCCCGCTTGCCCCGTTTGCCAGCGTTTTCGCCTCAAGCAAAACGACGCGCTTTTCCGGGTAGCGGCGGCTGAAGTGATAGGCGGTAGAGACGCCTGTAAACCCACCCCCAATGATCACGAGATCGGCGCTGATATTCGCTTTCAGCGGCGCTGCCGGAAGATAATCCGGCATCTGCCCCACCCACAGCGCGTGGTTATCGTCAATTTCCAGCGTTTCAGGGAAAATGCGCCCCGCAATCGGCCACGTTTTTCGCGGTGAGCTGGGTCGTTTTTCAGCAGCAGCGTCTCTGAAAAGCTCTTGTTTTCGGCAGAATGTCGCCATTATTTGGCTCGTCAGGCGGTGAGAGAAGGTTAAAAAGATGTACCGCAATATTCATAAAATTTCAAGGAAGCAAAGGCGTACGC
>LMZS01000047.1 GCA_001567085.1 Chloroflexi bacterium OLB15 | reverse complement strand
TGCGGGAACCCCGCGCGAACATCTCATCTTCTATTCAGGCGACATCTATACAATAGAAGCCAGCAAAGGATGAGCCTGTATTAGCATGAAAAAACTACGTTCAAAGATCATTCCGCGATCCCTGATCGTGACGATATGCATCGTTTTACTGACGGCACTCCCCACAGCAGCGCAAGCTGGAAAGCCATTTCGCTTACCTGTGACCGCGCCAGCCGGGCCGTCCACATGGCTGCTAGGGCAGGCGTATGGCAACACCATAGGCGCATACCTGCGCGGCGATGACTGGTATTCCGCCGGCCAGCGCCTGCATTTTGGCATGGATTTTTCAATGCCCTGCGGCACCCCACTGGCAGCGATTGCCGATGGTACGGTGATGTTTGTAGATGATATGGGCTTTGGCTCTGCCCCTCATAACCTGCTGATCCGCCATGACAACGCGGGACTAGTTTCACTGTACGGCCACCTACTAGAGCGCGCGCCGGTTTCGCCGGGGCAATTTGTGACTGCTGGCGAAGTTGTTGGCTATTCAGGCACACCTGATGCCACCTGCGATTCGCGTCCGCACCTGCATCTGGAAATACGCTCACTGGATTACCAGACGACCTATAACCCGGTAGACACCATTGAAGCCAACTGGGATATGCTGACTTCGATTGGCTCATTTTCCAGCCAGATTTTTATGCAGGACCTGGATAACGCCCGCCGCTGGATGACGCTTTATGATCAGCCGGCAGTGGTGTTTGGCGGGCGGGCGCTGAACAACTACGCCAACCCGTATCCTGACCTGCGTAACGGCGGGCCTGTTTCCAACCCACCATTAGGGCGCACGCTTGATCCGCTTCCCGCAGATCAACTTTGGAGCGCTGCCCCACTCACTTACGGCGGGTGCTGCGCAAACGCATGGTGGAGTCCATCATCCCCCAGTTCCCTGCTGATGATTGATGGGGCTGAAAACCAGCGCGCTTCGATATTTCTGTGGGACACCGACAGCCGCGAACTGCTCAACAACATCGGGCAGGCGCCGCCGCCCATCACCTCTGCTGACGGCACATTTGTTTTGCGGCGTGAGGGTGACGGCATGCGCATCCAACGGGTGAGCGATCTGGCGGAATGGTTTGTGCCTACGCAAAACGAATGGGCGACGCTGAATGCCGATAACAGCCAACTGCTGTGGACAGTCACTACGCCTACCGATGCCGGATCAGACCAGCCGCCAGCGACAACCCTGTGGATCAGCAATTTTGATGGCAGCGATGCGCGTGCTGTCGGGCAGTTTCCGCAGGCTTCGGCACAATGGCTGGACACAACGCGCCTGCTGGTTGGCTGGAACGCCGATGAACTGCGCATCCTGAGCGTATTCGATACCATGACGGGAAGTTCCTTTGATCTTGGCGGCTGGGATCGCCTGCGCGGGATTAGCGTGGCGCCCGGCGGCGGGCGGATCATGTTCTACCTGACTCATCAACCAGACCCAACGGCTGATGGCGTGTATATGGTCGAGACAACGGCGGGCGCACAGCCGGTCAAACTGGACTGGTTTGGCGGCTGGCGCTGGCGCGATGAAAACAGCGTGTATTACCTGCCTTTTGACAGCACGCAAGCCAACCATTCGGTACGTTATTACGATTTCAGCACCGGCGAAGATCAACTGATCATGGACGGCGCGAGCGTGCCGATACGTATTGCCAACGGCGATTGGTCGGTTTCGCCGGATGGCGATCAGATCGCGCTGTGGAACGCGCTGGATCAGGTGATCTGGATATTGCAGCCCGCGATCACCCGTTAAAGGCGGCGGGCAACTTTCAAAA
The DNA here is from genome assembly GCA_001567085.1 of Chloroflexi bacterium OLB15. Lineage (GTDB taxonomy): Bacteria > Chloroflexota > Anaerolineae > Aggregatilineales > Phototrophicaceae > Flexifilum. Next base: position 86,270 of record LMZS01000047.1, on the reverse strand, counting down.
TGCTTCGGCAGAGACAGGCATCCCCACACGCCCGCCCAGCGGTACGTAATAGACGTGATATGTTGGGCCGTTGATAAATGCTCCGGCTGCATCAACGGTGACATAAAAGTTGATTTTGCCGACGGTAACATACTGGTAGCTGGTGGGCTGACCTGCCACCGACAGCACGGCAGCCGATTGATAGGGCGCATTTTTGTGTTGAGACCTGGCCTGCCCGGTCACCTGCTTCAATTGATGGTGAGCGGTTTGAAAATTCCTCATCCGCCGAAGTCCCCTGAGCATCATTAGCGCCCATAAACCAAGCGACAGCCCGACACCGATAACGGCAACAGGCAATATCTGCATCGCCTCAGGATCAAAGCCACCTTCGGCATTCCTGAAGCTGGTAAAAAAGACAAGGAAGAAACCGGGAATGGCGATTGCCAGCACGATCAGGATGATTTTGCCCGCCACTTTGGATTGAGCAGCGCTATAACTGGCAAATTTTTCCTGCTGGCGCTGGCTCATCATGCCCGCACGGTTCAACGCCAATTCCTGCGGCGTGAAATCCATAAAACGGGCAAGATGCTGGTTAATTCGCTGGAGCTGCACAGAGTAGACATCAGAATTCATGAATTTGTTCCCGTGAGCGCTACCGGCGCGGATTGGTTTGCGAGAGCGTGATGCTTTGCTGAACCAAATCAACCAGATAAGGCGCGTCGATCTCTTTTAAGGACGTGAATTTGATATGGCGCGTATGTTTGCCCAGACCAGCAATTTGCCCCTTCGAATCTTTTAGATGCGCGCCGTAAAACAATTCTATGTTGGCATGATGCTTGAACCCCCCGATCAGGCAAATGCGCCTGCGCTGATAGTAGTAGGCTGGATAGCGCCATTTGTATTCTTCAACCATGTGCTGAAAGTTTCCGAGAATTAATTCGCGTAATGCCTGACATATCTCACGCTGCGGCGAGACGCGAGACTCAATATATGCGGTCGCATCGGCGTTGTAACGGAACATGAAAAGTTAGCCTCCTGACGCATTGATCTCAGGCATAACAGGCTGCGTGACCAGTTTGGACAGCACCTCAGTGGTTTTGGTTTTGAGGATGAACCGCTGACGATAACGCATAAGCACAAGGATCAATGCCACCTGAAAAATCGTCGCCAGCACAGCGGCAAACTGCTCGTAATAAAAAGTGAGCAGATTTACAGTGGTCAGATTGATGATTAGGGCAACAAAAGCCACGCGCGTGCCGATATCGTCACGGCCAAGCAAGATAGAAATACCGCTAAGCATGGCAATTAAACCGATCAAACCCTGTAAGGCGATCAGCACCATCTCCCATAACAAAGCATATGGCCCTGAAAAACGTGGATCGGCATCAAGTAATGCACCAGCCAGGAAACTATCACGGGTCGCGGGATCGATCAGCGCTAACACGGTAACGGTTAAGGCTAGCAACGATGAAATACTGAATATGATGAGCAGGATGCCGGTCAGGAAACGCATCAAGGTGCGGCGCAGATAACGCTGCTCAAATTTCACCAGCGCGGCGCCTAACCGCTCCCACCAACTTTCGCGGCGCGGGTAGATATCAAGCGCGGGGTCGTTCATCACTTCCAGCAAGTGCATCGCCAGCACGCGCATATCGTCGGTTGCGCTACGGTTGTTCAGGGTGGCGTTCAACCATCCCATCATGTGCTGACGCTCGCGAGAATCCAGATCATGATCAATGACATCAGAAAGGTGATCAAGCACGGCGTAAAGGGCGGTTCGCGGCCCTTGTTCGCGCCGACCACGAACGATCAGATAAAGGATGACCGTACCCACGAAAAATACATAGATGATCGGGGCGGCCAGCGGGAAAAAATAATCGTTGGTGGCGGTGATAAACTTGCCCACCTCATCAATAAACAGCCCGACGCCAAGACCGGTCATGATGGCGCTGATGGTGTACATCACGCGATTTACGAAGATTAGCGGCAAAAGCGCGCCAGCAAATAAGAGCAGACCGCCCCACAACAGATGGGCAAAATGAAAGGTGCCGCCGCCAAGCTGAGGGTAGCCCGTGAGTTCAAGAAACAGGCGCGTTCCCATGACCGATGCGCCAAAGGCTATCAGCATCATCAGCAAATAGCCTTCAGCGTAGTTTCGCTTCACCAGCCCATGATTGGTACGAATTTGAGTATCCACGCGACTGCTCCTTCTATAGAACACATCGAGCGAACAGGCAGATTTCAGCTTGCGCGCCAATGAGTATAGTGATGAACCGTTGATTTCCTGTAAATTAGCATAGATTTTCTAGCCTGAGGTATCCATATTGCCAGCAATGTGATCGCAAAATTTGAGGGAAGAAAAACGGGGATGGAGAATGATTCTCGCTATAGCCCCTCACCCCTGACCCTCTCTCCCACGCAAGCGGGGCGAGGGGGAAAGAACGGGGGAAGGGTTAGCGGCGTTTGAGGATGCTGAGGATGCGCGGCAGCGCCCGCGTATAGGCTGTATAGAGCAGGGCATTGGGCGCATAATCCCAAGCGCCGATATGGCGTATAACCGTGCCGTGAAAGCCGCGCTTGAACTGATAAACGCCCCAGAGCCTATCACTTTCAACAAATTCGTCAGGCGCGCCCCAGAATCGTAAATATCACAGCCATTGGCTTTAGCCCAGCGAATGGCCGCCCATTGCAAGAGGTAGTTCGGCTGTTTATCGCGGGAATCGTTGGAGGACATGCCGTAGAAATACCAGCATTTGCGGCCAAAATGAAAGAGAATCACGGCGGCGACGGCCTTACCGTCAGCTTCGGCAATCAGGGGCATGGCGAGGCCGGCTTCGATGAAGCGCCGCCATGCTGCCTCATAATAGGACAGCGGGCGGATCAGGAAATCGTCACGCTGGCCGGTGGTCTGATAAAGCTGGTAAAGCAGCGAAAGATCGGCGGTTGAGCCTTCGCGAATGGTGACGCCTTCACGTTCTGCGACACGTATCTTGCGGCGGGTGCTTTGCCCCATCGCCGCCAGCAGTTCGGATTCTGAAAGGGATAAATCGAGGGTGATGGTATTGCGAAACTGCACCTGATCGGCTGAAAAGCGCCAGCTGCGGCGTTTCAGTTCAGCGATCAGCGCCTGACCTACAGGATCGTGGCGATCATCACTTTCAGCCGGAACGCCAGAGGCGGCAACCACATCGGGATCAATTTTCAACCAGATCGCGCCGTGTTTGCGGGCAAAAGCCTGCAACTGATCCAGCACAGCGGCGGCAAGCGCGGAATCTTCATAAGCCAGCGCCGGGCCTTTGGGCGCGTACATCACTTTGAAAGGGCCGACGCTGCGTATACCCACAGACGCCATCGCCACAAGGCGGCCATTTTGCGACCATGCAAGGCGATTGGGCTGCCAGCCCGTCGTAGCGCGTTTGAACTCGCCCCATTCCCACGTTTGCAGAATATGGGCATAGGGAAGCTGGCTGAGCGCGGCATTCCAAGACTCTTGTGCTGGCAGGGAAATGAGCTGTAGATCGGCCAAAAGGTATCCTAATTGCAGCGGCGAACGCCATCATTATAGTGGAAAGGGGATGAATTGCTGGAGCGTGTAGAGGCTGCGCCTGAAATCATCGCATTGTAGGCGAACGCGCGTTTGAAGATGCTACAATCCGGAATGTTCCGACCAAAACTTGTATAGAATAAGCATAAATACGGCGACATCCTAAAGGGTAAACGCTATGACTGGCATTGACTATCAGGACTTGAATGAGCGCGTGGACAAAAGCCTGCGGAAGCGGAAAAAGATCGCGCGCGGCGTATTTTTCGGCGCAAGCGTGCTCATGTTCATCATATTTACCCTATTGGCGCTGACTGCGTTCGCGGGTAACCCCCTCATGGCTTCACGGGGATTTGCAACATCCCAAGATGCGGCGGTGTTTCTGTTGATTGTTGGTTGGCTAACCTCGCTGATGTTTCACGGATTCGGCATGCTTTTTGACAGCGGCCTTTTTGATAAATCCATGCGCGCGCAAATTGCCAGCCAGCAAATGGGGATGGCGATCGTGGAACGGATGGAGGCAGAGCCAATGGAGAAAGCCAAGCGGAATGAACTTACGGAAAACAGCGGCGATGCGGAGGTGGTTGAGCTAACAGACGACGGGGAATTAAAGCGGGCGCAGGGGAAAAGTTAGGGATTGGGGCACAACTCCAGCGCCCAACTCCCGCTCTGCGAACGGGTAGGCAGAAGAGAAGTTATTCACCACGCGCTTTGAGGGCGAGTTTGTAGGCCTGATAGATGAGCGGGTTGTAGACTTTATCCCACGCGCCGGCGCTGCGAACAACCTTGCCACCCCAACCGCGCTTAAAGCCGTATACGCCCCATAAGCCATCGTTACGCTGCTCGAACTGCGCTTCAAGGGCGGATTCATCTTCATCAGGGATGCCCCACAGATCGTAAGTTTGGCAACCGCGCGCCTTCGCCCACTCAATGGCTTTCCACTGCACACCGTAGGCGGCCATCAGATTACGCTTGACGTTTGAAGATGCGCCATAGAGATACCATGCGGTATCGCCTTTCGCGAAAACCATGATTCCGGCCAGCATATCGCCTTCATGTTCAGCAAGAATTAACGCTGCATCCTGCGGGATGAACAGATCACAGGCCAGCGCGTAATAGGCTGGCTGATGCACGCCAAAAGCGTTGCGTTTGCCTGTAATCTGCATCATGCCGGTAAAGTGGGCTATTTCTTCACACGAGGCTTCCCAGAAGCGAATATCATTTTTCAGGCTTTGACGAATTTTGCGGCGCGTTCCCTGATTCATGCGCGCCTGAATTGCGGCATCATCGCCGGAGATGTCAATCAGGATGGTGCGCGGGGGCTGCACGGTTTGCGGGCTGGTACGAAAGCCATAACGGGCATAATCGTGCGGGGCTTCGCCTTCCGCAGGGATGCCGGGTTCCCATTTGAGGAAAGCGGCGCGTCTGGCTTTAGCAGCAGCATCTAACGCTTCCCACAAAGGCGCGCGCTGGTCAAAATGGGTGAGGTATGGCCCCATCGGCAGATAAGCCATTGTGCCAAGACCGAAGGGCAGCGCGCGAAACAACAACTGGCCGCCAGCCACGATCTGCCCCGATTTTTCGGCAAGCGCCACACGCGCAGAATCCCAACCAGAAGGGCGCTTCAGGGATGCCCAACCGCTTGTTTGCAAAATATGCGCCTGCGGAAGCGTGATTAAAAACGCATCCCATTCGGCGGGTGTGGGATTGAGGACAGCGTAAGACATGGTGTGATGAGCAATGAATGACGAGTGACACGCAGAGATTATAGCAGGTTGATCGCAGGGGATTGAAGCTATCCAGCCAAAGCAGCGGCATAGCAGTTAAGCACAGCGGGCGATTGAAGTTTGCCGGGTGGATGCCAGCGCCAATATTTTGACGGCTGAAGCCATCCTATTACAGGCGAGATTTATGGCTGAGATCAGGGCGTTTGCTGCCCTGCTGACTGACAATTCATTAAAATGCCTGCCGGCTTTTGCGAACCATCTGCCAACACTTTGCCCAAACATAAGAGTTACATTTGAATCGCGCGGTTCACGATGCTATACTAGCGCCGTTATTCACAAACGGTACACTTTCACATCACGCGGTTAAACAGACAGCAAACAACAGTTAAATCTTAAGTGCTGCCTGTGACGCAGTTATAGAAATGCAGAACCAAGAGGAGCAGCAATATGACGGCTGCGGTCAATGAATGGGCGTTCATAGGGGTATTCATGTCGGTGGCATGGATTCTTCCGGTGCTTCCGCTGGTGGTATCGTGGCTTTTCCGGCCACGCCGCGCCAATGCCATCAAGTTACAAACCTACGAATGCGGCGTTGAGACTGTCGGCGACACGTGGGTACAATTCAAAGTACAGTATTACATCTACGGGTTAGTTTTCCTCGTTTTCGACGTTGAATTAGTGTTCTTATTCCCGTGGGCGCTGGCCTACAATCAGCTAAACTTTTTCGCCTTCGGCGCAGGGCTGCTGTTCATTTTCCTGCTGGCCGATGCGCTGATCTATGCGTGGCGCAAAAATGCTCTTGAGTGGGCATAACGCGAGGGGTTGAGGGAGATTATTTTTCATGCCGCAAGTTTGTGACAACATCATCTCGACGCTTGCCCCCTGTCTTACCCAATCGGGAATGAACCCTGATGTAGCACAGTTCATCTCGATCCTGTTGGGGGTGGTACTGGTTGCGTCGTTCCCGCTGCTGCTGGTCATTTTCCTGATCTGGGTAGAACGTAAAATAGCCGCCCGTGTGCAGGATCGTCTTGGCCCGAACCGCGTTGGCCCATTTGGGTTGTTCCAGAATATCGCAGACGCTGTGAAGCTGATCATCAAGGAAGATATCACGCCTGCTGGCGCAGACCGGTTGATTTACAACCTTGCCCCGATTGTGGCGATGCTTTCAGTTATCCTGATCTGGGCGGTAGTCCCCTTTACGCCTTATAACATCGGCGCTGATCTGGATATCGGCGTTCTGTATTTCGTAGCTATCAGCTCCATCGGCACGCTGGCGATCATGATGGCGGGCTGGAGCAGCAATAACAAATATGCGCTGCTGGGCGCGTTCCGCGTGGTAGCGCAGTTGGTGAGCTACGAAGTGCCGATGGTGCTGGCGCTGTTGGTGCCCGTAATGCTGGCAAGCTCGATGAGCATGCAGGATATTGCCTTCGCACAACTGGGCATGTGGTTCATCGTGCTGACGCCCGTATCAGCCTTCATTTTCTATGTCTCGAATCTGGCGGAAACAGGCCGCGCCCCGTTTGACCTGATTGAAGCGGAATCGGAATTGGTGGCCGGTTACAACATTGAATACAGCGGCATGAAGTTTGGCCTATTCATGGCGAACGAATTCATGCACGCCTTCACCGCCAACCTGCTGTTCGCGGTGCTGTTTATGGGCGCGTGGGCGGGGCCAGGCGCAACCAGCCTGCCCATACTTGGCTTCATATATCTGATGATCAAGACGGCAATCGTCTATATCCCCTCGCTGATTTTGCGCGCCACTGTGCCGCGCGTGCGTATTGACCAGATGATGGCTTTCAACTGGAAGTTCCTGGTGCCGGTTTCGATTGTCAACGTGATCGTGATGGCTTTCGTGTTGAAACTGGTGCAGGTGCTGGGGCTTGCACCCTCACCTGAAAATGCCAGCGATTTTCTGGCGAACATACCACAAGCGGCGGCGCTGCTGCTGGGTAACGTGGTGGTAATTGCCGCAGCGATGGCGTTGATTCGCGGTTCAGTACGCAAGGAACGCCTGTCTGAGGCTGCAAAGCTCGCGCAGCGCGTACAAGTTGAAGGCGACAAGGAAGCGCTGCCGGCAACGGTAGCCCAACATTAAAGATTTCTGCGTGAATATGACCGGGGCGCTGACTGCGCCCCTACGCGTGTTCAACTGAGGAAGATGGTTTTATGTTAGAACTCAATGTTTCCACCCTCGTATTCTTCATCTTCGCGGTGCTGTCTATCGGCGGCGCACTGGGGGTGGTCATAAGCCGCAATCTGATTCACGGCGCGCTGTTTCTGATCGTCAGCCTGTTTGGCGGCGCGGGGTTGTTCGTGCTGCTGGCCGCGCCTTTCATGGCGGCGGTGCAGGTGCTGGTGTACATCGGCGCTATCGCGATTTTGATCATCTTCGCCGTGATGCTCACCCGTTCAATGACCAATATTCGCGAAATTTTCAACCGCCAATGGTGGATTAGCGCGGTTGCAGCGGTAATTCTGCTGGCGGTGCTGGTGGTGGGCGTGGTGCTGCCGATATGGGGGCCGAACGGCACACAAAGTGAGATGGTACTTTCAGAAACCACCGCGACGGTTCAAGATTTAGGCGTGGCGCTGGTGGATGGCAACCAGTATGTACTGCCGTTTGAAGTTGCGTCGCTGCTGCTAACAGCGGCGATGGTTGGCGCGATTGTGATTGCACGGGATAACGAGTAGGACGAGTTAAAGGTTGAAGGTAAAAAGTTAAAAGTGGTTCTCAAGCCTAACTTTCACCCTTTTACCTTTTAACTGCGGGGGTTATAGATGGTTCCTTTATGGATGTATCTGGTGGTATCGGCGGCGGTGTTCTGCATCGGCGTTTACGGGGTACTGGCGCGGCGTAATGCGGTTGCCATCCTGATGAGCGTGGAGCTGATGCTGAATGCGGTGAATATTAACCTGCTGGCATTCTGGCGCTACGTTGCCCCGCAGAATATGGCCGGGCAAGCGTTTGCAGCGTTTGTATTCGTGGTGGCCGCAGCCGAAGCCGCTGTGGGTCTGGCAATCGTGATCGCCGTCTACCGCAACCGCCGTTCGGTGATCGTGGAAGATGTGAATTTGCTGCGGGGATGAGCGGTTAAAAGTTAAAGGTTAAAAGCGCCTCACCAAGCAATCCTTTTAACTTTCACCTTTAACTGACTTCAAGGAAAGACTATGGACTTAAGCGCGTTTTTTAGTAATCCCAATAACCTCGCCTGGTTGATTCCAATTGGCCCGCTGCTGGCGTTTGCCACCATTACGCTGATCACCAATAAAGCGAAAATGGTGCCGGGTACCAGCAGCGAATATACCGATCACAACCATCCAGCCTACCCCGGCATTGATGTGCCGATGGTCGCCAACTGGAGCCGCGCAGCAAGCGTGATCGTTGGCCTGGTTGGAATTGGGGCAGCGTGGCTGATCTCGCTGATTGTGATCGGCCAGGCAACCGGCCTGCACGAACTTGGTCACGACATTCTGGCAAGTTCGATTACGTGGATGGATACCGGCGCAGGCGGCTTTAGCCTGGGGACAATGGTTGACCCACTGACAGCAGCGATGTTGTTCATGGTGCCGCTGGCCTGTACCATGATTTTCATTTATGCCGTTGGCTATATGGCGAAAGACCCCCGTCAGGCACGTTTCTTCAGTATGATCGCGCTGTTTGCGGGCGCGATGCTGACGCTGGTGGTGGCGGATAACCTGCTACTGCTGTTCGTTGGCTGGGAAGTGATGGGGTTGTGTTCGTATCTGCTGATCGGCTTCTGGTTTGAGAAGGAAAGCGCGTACAAAGCTGCGGTTAAAGCCTTCATCACTACCCGTATTGCCGACGTGATCATGCTGCTGGGCATTGCCTATCTGTACGCGGCAACTGGCACGCTGAGCTTCCGCGAAATTGTGTATAACACCGAAGTGCTAGAGGGGCTGGCGGCGATGCCAGCGATCATCCTGCCCGGCCTAAGCGCCGCTTCACTGATCGCAATTTTCCTGATCATCGGCACCGTCGGTAAATCTGCACAGTTCCCGCTGCATGTATGGCTGCCGGACGCGATGGAAGGCCCGACGCCAGTTAGCGCGATGATCCATGCGGCAGCGATGGTTTCCGCCGGGATTTACATGCTGATCCGCATGTACCCGCTGCTGCAAGCAGGCGGCGACGCGCATCATGGGGTGTTTACGCCACCGCTGCTATTTATGGCAATCGTCGGCAGCATCACCGCGATCTTCGCCGCAACTATCGCCGTCGCTCAAAATGACGTGAAGAAAGTGCTGGCCTACAGCACCATTTCACAACTTGGCTTCATGGTGGCCGCGTTAGGCATCGGCGCGTATGTGGCCGCTGCCTTCCATCTGCTAACCCATGCCTTCTTCAAGGCGCTGCTGTTCATGGCTTCCGGCGCGGTCATTCACGGCATGGAACACGGGGAACATCACGTTCACGCGCATGGTCACGGGCATGACGATGAGCATGATGAGGTACACGTTCACACACCAGCGCTGACCGCACACGCTGAGTCGGCGCATCACGAAGGCGAACATGGCGACGCGCATGATACGCATAATGCACATGGCGCGCACGATGCCGGTCATGATGACGCGCATCATTTCGACCCGCAGGATATGATGAACATGGGCGGCCTGCGGCGCACGATGCCGGTCACCTTCATCACCTTCCTGATCGGCGGGCTTTCGCTATCTGGTTTGCCCTTCATCACCGCAGGCTTCTTCTCTAAAGATGAGATTCTGGCCGATGCGTGGTACGGGATTACACACGGCTATGGCCCGCATGCGCTGGTCTTTATCTTGCTGGCGCTGGCGGCATTCCTGACGGCGTTCTATACGATGCGCCAGTTGGGGTTAACCTTCTGGGGTGAGGCGCGAAGCGAAGCCGCCAAGCACGCCAATCTCGGCAAGGGGCTGGTTTCGTTCACCATGACTCTGCCGCTGATTGTGCTGGCCTTCTTCGCGGTGGTCGCCGGTTACATAGGCGTTCACCCTGACCTGCCAATCTTCGGCGCGATCTTCTCGCCAAACGGCAATCCATTCCATCATTTTATCGGCCCAACGCTGGCTGAAGAACCTGGCAGCATTCCATTTGACTGGATGCCGGTGCTCACCTCAATCGCGGTTGGTCTGGGCGGTCTGGCATGTGGCTATCTGCTGTACTGGCGTAAGCCGCTGGTTGCAGGGCAGCGCGACCCGCTGATCGGCATTCTGGGCGAGCAGATGCATACTACGCTGAAGAACAAATACTATATTGATGCGATCTATGCCGCTGTTTTCGTGCGCCCGGCGCTGTGGTTCAGCAAGAACGTGGCCTACGAATTCATTGACAAGGGCATCATTGACGGTTTCCTGCATCTTTTGGCGCGGGTGTTTACCTGGTTGGGCGATTTCATCAAGACGCTCAACATGTGGCTCATTGACGGCGTGGGTGACGGAATCCCTGAACTCATCGCCCGTTTCGGCTTCTGGCTTCGCGGTATTCAAAGCGGGCGCGTGCAGCAGTACATGCTGATTATCACCTTTGTGCTGCTGGTTCTTATCTTAATCTTCGCCCTATCTACGGGCGTAATGCAAGCGGCCCCGTAACGGTGGGAATGTATGAACAACATAATCGGCGTTGATATTCTCTCGTTTCTAATCATCTCTCCGGCCATTCTGGCGGCGGTGCTGCTGTTTGTTCCCAACAAATGGGTAGCGCGTGTGGTTGCCCTGGTGGGGGCGACGTTCATTGGCGGCGTTTCGGCAGCCGTGTTCTTCGCCTATAACAGCACCATCCCAGGCTACCAGCTTGAACTCGCGGTTCCCTGGTTTGAGGCGCTAGGCGCATCATGGCATATCGGCATTGACGGCGTAAGCGCCACCATGGTGCTGCTAACCGGCATTCTGACGCCGCTGGCGGTGTTGATTAGCTGGGAAGTAGAAGAACGGGTTAACGTGCATATGGCGCTGATCCTGTTCTTTGAAACTGGCCTGATGGGGACGTTCATCGTTCTCGACATGATGCTGTTCTTCCTGTTCTACGAAGTTTCGCTGGTGCCGATGTATTTCATCATCAACCAGTGGGGCGGCCCGAACCGCAAGTACGCGTCCACCAAGTTCTTCATCTACTCGCTGGGCGGTTCGCTGGGTATGCTGCTGGCGATACAATTGATCGGCGGCTCGTCAGGCACATTCGATATTGTGGCGCTTTCCAACCCGACAACTGGCTGGCCTGCGTTTACAGGCGAGAACGGCACCTTCCTGGGCATCCCGGTTGAAACGGTGAAAACGCTGGCCTTCATCGGCTTCTTCGTGGCGTTCTGCATCAAAGTGCCGGTGTGGCCTTTCCACACATGGCTGCCAGATGCGCACTCTGAAGCGCCCACCGCAGGCTCGATGCTGCTGGCAGGGGTGATGTTGAAGCTGGGCGCGTATGGCTTCCTGCGAATCGTGATCCCGTTCTTCCCGGACATCTGGGCAAACCCGATCACTATCGTGGGCATTGAAACTACATGGGCGCAGCTTTTCGCGATACTGGCGCTGATGGGGATCGTGTTCGGGGCGTTCGCGGCCTTCGGGCAGACAGACATTAAGCGGTTGGTGGCTTACAGCTCGGTCAATCACATGGGTTTTGTGGCGCTAGGGCTGGCGACAGCGGCGCTGGTTTACGGCGAATCGGTGCTAAAAGGCAGCGTAGACGCGCAGATGAATCAGAGCGGCATCCTGGCCACCAACGGCGCAGTACTGCAAATGTTTAATCACGGTTTAAGCTCAGCAGGCATGTTCTTGCTGGCAGGCGCGATTTATCACAAAACGCACACCCGCGACATGACGCAGTACGGCGGCTTCTGGGTAAAAGCGCCTATTTATGGCGGCGTGTTCATCTTTATGAGCATGGCAAGTTTGGGCTTGCCGGGGCTTAACGGCTTCGTCAGCGAATTTCTAGTGGTGCGCGGCTCGTGGATGGTGTTCACGGTGATCACCGCGCTGGCGATGATCGGCTTGCTGTTCACCGGATCGTATATCCTCAAGGGTATTCGGATGGTGCTGCATGGGCCGTTCAACCTGCACTGGAAAGATTACAACCTTGAAATCACACCGCGAGAAGCTATCGCGATTGTGCCTTTAATGGTGCTGATCCTGATTACAGGTCTTGCGCCGAACTGGATTTTGTCGGTCATCAATGCAACCGTTACCCGGATATTTGGCGGGTAGCGGGCGCAATAACCTTCAGGGGGCGGCACCGGCGCGCAATCTGAAGCCCAACGGCGCTGGATAGGAAGAAACAATGACAGTTCCATTTCCGGTATTAAGTCTCATCATCTTCATCCCGATCATCGTGGCGGTATTGATCCTGTTCATTCCACGTGAACAGCGGGATACCATCCGGGTTGCGGCACTTGGCGCGGCAGGCGCCTGTTTCGCGCTTAGCCTGTTCGTGTACATTTCGTACAATAACAGCGTGGCCGATATTCAGGCGGCACAAGCGGCGGCGGTGCAAGCAGGCACGAACATCGGCACAGCACAATTCAACGCGACACTGGCCTATACCGAATATGTTGAATGGCTGCCACAGCTCGGCATTTCATATCATCTCGGCGTAGATGGCTTGAACGCGCCGATGGTGCTGCTGACGGGTATGGTCGCTATCGCCGGCGTGCTGGTCAGCTGGAAAATTGAAGACCGAACTAAAGAGTTCATGGCCTTCTTCCTGCTGCTGGTAGCGGGCGTTTACGGCGTATTCGTGGCGATGGATCTGTTCGTGCTGTTCTTCTTCTACGAACTCGCTATCTTCCCGATGTACCTGCTGATCGCCACCTACGGTTGGGTGAAGCTGAGGGAATATGCGGCGATGAAATTGACGCTGTATATCCTGATCGGCTCAGTAGTAGCGCTCATCGGCGCGATTGCGATGGTGCTCACCGCAGCCAACTTCTTCAGCAGCCCCGAAGGCGCGCAAATTTTCGAGGCGGCTAAGGCAAGCGGATTGTTACCGGCAAGCGCGCAGCCCTTTAGCTTCAACATCACACAGCTTACACTCGCAGCCGAAAATGGCGCGTTTAACGTGTTTGGTTACGCAGGCGTTGACGGCCTGACGTTTGCCCGCCTGTGGTTCCCGGTGGTGTTCATCGGCTTCGGCATTCTGGCCGGTATCTTCCCCTTCCACAACTGGAGCCCGGACGGACACGTAGCGGCGCCAACCGCAGTTTCAATGATCCATGCAGGCGTGCTGATGAAACTGGGCGCGTATGCGGCGCTGCGCTGCGGCGTGCAATTGATGCCTGAGGGCGCACAGATTCACCTGCCCTGGATTGTGTTCCTCACGCTGATCAATGTGGTGTATGGCGCGTTCATCGCCTTCAGGCAGCGTGACTTCAAGTACGTGATCGGCTTCTCTTCAGTCAGCCATATGGGGCTGGTTAGCATGGGCTGGGCGACGATGAACATGACCGGCATGACCGGCGCGGGGCTGCAAATGTTCAGCCATGGGGCGATGACAGCGCTGTTCTTCGGATGCGTGGGGATGGTGTATGATCGCGCACACACGAGGGATATTCCGAGTCTTGGCGGCTTCATCAAAGTGATGCCCTGGGTCGGTATTGCCTTCATCATCGGCGGTTTGGCTAGCATGGGCATGCCTGGTTTGAGCGGTTTCATCGCCGAGTTCACGATCTTCACGGGTATGTTCCAGGCGTCGCCCGACATTACCCTGTCAATCGGCAACTTTACCCTATCGAATTACTACTCGATCATCGTAGTCCTTGCGGCCATAGGTATCGTGATCACGGCGGCGTATGTGCTGCGAGTGACATCACAGGTATTCTTTGGCGAGTTTGACCGCGCCAAGTATCCTGATGTAGGCGATATCACTGTGCGCGAACGCTTCGTGCTGGTATTCCTTGGCGCGCCACTGTTTATCATAGGTTTAATGCCTGCGGTGATGGCGCCGATGCTGCAAACCGGCATTCAGCCGGTACTAACGCTTCTAGGAGGGGGTTGAGCGTGGAACCCTTTGATTTACTGCAAAGTTTACCGGCCATCGCGCCGATTATCGGGCTGACCATCACCGCGATTGTGGTGCTGGCGCTCGATCTGGCGCTGCCTGAAAGCCAGCGGCGTAACATTGCGCTGGTGACGGCCGCAAGCCTGTTTGCCACGGCGGCGATAATGCTGGCTTTCTGGATGCCCAACGCCGACACCGAAGGGCTGTACTGGGGCGGCATGATCCGCTACGACATTCTGACGTGGGTATTTTCGGTGACGGTGATCATCGGCGCGGCGATCACTGCCCTGCTCACGATTGATGTCGTGGGATTGAACCGGCGCGGCGAGTTTTATCTGGTGTTGGTGGTTTCTACACTGGGCGCGTGCCTGATCACCGGCGCTGCTGACCTGATTATGGTGTTCCTTGGGCTGGAAACGGTCACCATCCCCCTGTACGTGCTGGCAGCATTCCGCCGCGACGACAAACGTTCGTCTGAAAGCGGTATGAAATACTTCCTGTTTGGTTCGTTCGCTTCGGCAATTCTGCTTTACGGCCTGAGCCTGATGTACGGGTTCACCGGACATACCAACCTGTACGCCATCGCCGAATACATGCAAACCGACGCCTTTCAAGTTAACCTGATCCCGGTGCTGATTGCGATTGCGCTGATCGTGGTTGGTTTCGCCTTTAAGATCAGCGCCGCGCCGTTCCACTTCTGGACGCCGGACGTTTATGAAGGTGCCCCTACCCCGGTTACCGCATTCCTGAGCGTGGCTAGCAAGGCGGCAAGTTTTGCCCTGCTGATCCGGTTTGCGCTGACGGCGTTCCCGCCATCACTGGCGATTAACGGGGCGGAAGTACAACTTTTCTGGACGAATCTGGCGGCGGCGCTGGCGGTGATTTCGCTGATCATCGGCAACATATTGGCGCTGGCGCAGAAGAACATCAAGCGCTTGCTGGCGTACTCTTCCATCGCGCAGGCGGGTTACACGCTCATCGGCGTGGCGTCGCTGGCAGGCGATGGTCGTGAGACGGCGGTAGCGGGCATCGCCTACTACATGCTGATGTACACGTTCACCAATCTGCTGGCGTTCGGCGCGGTGATTGTATTCAGCAACGCGACTGGCAAAGAAGATATTAAAGACTTTGCCGGATTAAGCCATCGCAGCCCCTGGCTGGCGCTGGGTATGACGATTGGTTTACTTTCGCTGGCGGGCGTGCCGCCTGCTGCCGGTTTCTTTGGCAAGTATTTCCTGTTTCAAGCAGCGGTGCAAAGCGGCCTCACATGGCTGGCGTTGTTCGGCATTTTGATGTCAATCGTTGCGCTTTACTACTATCTGGTCATCATCAAGGTGATGTACGTGGATAAGAGCGAAGATGCCGATAAACCGATTACCATTTCACCTGTTTACGGCTGGACGCTGGGCGTTGTTTCGCTGGCGATAGTGCTGCTGGGATCATTTGCGGTGCAACCGGTCTTTAACTGGGTGCTGCAAGGGGCGCAGATGCTGTTTGCCAATCTGTAGTGTTCATATGGAAAAGGTCGCTAATGGGAGCGCAGCATGCTGCGCTCCCATTATATGTTAAGCGAATCACAGTTCGGGCAAAGTGACGAAAATTGACTATTTGAAAAACTGAAGTTGATTGTGATAAAATTCTCAACAAGCTGTGGGGGGTGATGATGAGCAGTAACACGCCACCTTCCAGAGTCAAGAATTTAACTTTAGCAGCCGTAGCTGCCCAGTCGGGATGCCTGACCACCGTCCTCATCATCGTGGCGTTGTTCATTGGCCTCGCGCTGGATGCACACTTCGGAACCAAAGGCCCATTCACCATAGGCCTTCTGCTTCTCAGCATTCCAATCAGCCTGTTTTTTATGGTGCGCATCGCGCTTGGAGCCGTGAAAATGATCCAACCGCCGCCCGCCAGTAAAACGCAACAAAACTCTGCGCAGACAAAGGAGGAATAACCTTTGAGACGACGATTGGGTTCCAGAGTTAAAGGAGCGCGACAATGAGTGCGACCCGTCGCGGCGGAATGATCTTATTGATAATGGTTGTGGCGATGGTGGCCTGTGCGGCCGTCACCTGCGGCGTGATGCCCAATGCGGGTATCTCAGTAGGCTTGCCGGTCATCACGGTACCGGGTGAAGCTTACAACGGCGCGCTGCCCAGCCAGGACTTCAATATCACCAATACGCTGGTGGCAACCTTGCTAGCAGACGTGATGGTGTTGATCTTCGTTTTCTTCGCTTGGCGCGCCTCTAAAGGCTGGCGTCAGGAAGTCCCCGGTCGCTTTCAAGCGCTGGCGGAATTGATCGGTGATTTTGTTTATAACCAAACGAAGAGTTATGCAGGGCATAGACCCCTTGCCCGGAAATGGCTCTTCCCATTAGCCGCTAGTATTTTTGTTTTCCTGCTGGCCGCAAACTGGATGAAGTTATTCCCCGGCGTGGAAAGCGTGGGCATTATGCACTGCGCGCACCCCGGCATCAACGGCTATCCAACGGTTCAGGTTGGCAACGGCGCTTATCAGCTTTACGTTGATCAACTGCTGTTTGCGGGTACCGCAGGCACAGAGGAAAGCTATCATGCTTGCCATGAGTATCTGCATAACGCCGATGCGCTGAAGCCTACGCAGGAAGAACTCAATACTGTTGCCACGCATCTTGAGGAAGCGATAGCTGCGTTGGAAGCGTCGCCGCTGACGGAAGCTGAGATACAGGCGGCGGTGATTGAGACGCAACTGCGCGCCGCTGAGGAAGTGTATCCCCATGCGTCGCTGCCATTGACACCGGATAACTTGCGCAGAGGTGTCATTCCATATATTCAAGTAGTTACACCGTATGTACGTGGCGCGGCAACTGACCTTAACCTGACCATCGGTTTGGCGTTGGTAGTGGTTGCGGCAATTCAGGTATTTGGTGTGGCTTCACTGGGGCCGAACTACTTCCAGAAGTTCATTAACCTACGAGCATTAGGCACGATACAGAAGAAGCCGCTTGGCGCTATTGACTTCATCGTCGGTATCTTCGAAATTGTGTCCGAGCTTGGCAAGATCATCAGTCTCGCGTTCCGACTTTTTGGTAACATGTTCGCAGGCGGCATCTTGCTGGCAGTTATGTCATTCCTGGTTGCGTTCTTGCTGCCCATCGTGTTCTACGGGCTGGAAGTAATTGTGACCACCATTCAAGCGTTCGTGTTCGCTGTTCTCACGCTGGTATTCTGCGCTCAGGCGATGGAAGGCCATCATGGTGACGACGATCACGGCGAGCACCATCATGAAGAACTCGGCGAAGGCCATGCTGCTGAGCTGCCAGAGTTGACCTAATCAGTTATCAAATTTTCGTACAAACGACAAAAACGACAATACAAAGGAAAAGGACAATGGAAGGATCAATCGAGATAGGCTTGCAGGCAGTTGGCGCTGGTCTGGCAATGATTGGCGCGCTCGGCCCCGGTATCGGCATCGGTTTGCTGGTACAGGGCGCTTTGCAGGCGATTGGTCGTAACCCCGACGCAGCCGGTCAAATTCAGACGAACATGATCCTCGGTATCGTGTTCGCCGAAGCCGTCGCTATTTACGCGCTGGTGGTTGCCCTCATCATCCTGTTCGTGCTCTAGCCGCCGGACGAGGAGACAATAAGGGATGAAACACATAAATCGTAAAGCTATCCTCCTTTTGCTGGTGGCTCTGGTTGCCTCTTTCAGCCTGGCGATGGCCGTTAGCGCACAGGAAACCCCAGCAAGCGAAGGGGAAGAACCCGCAGCCGCCGTTGAAGGCGAAGCTGCTGGCGAACACGGAACCGAAGCTGCCGCTGAAGGCGAAGCCGCCGTTGAAGAAGCCGAACCGGCTACCAACCCGCTAACTCCGCTGGGTATCAACGCAGGCTTTTTGCTCGCGCAGATCGTCAACTTCCTGCTGATTTTCGCGCTGCTGACGCTGGTTCTGTGGCGCCCGCTCGTGAACATGCTGGACAGCCGTGGCGCGAAGATTCAGAAGGGTCTGGAAGACGCCGCCGCTGCCGCTAACGCCCGCCGTAACGCGGAAGCTGATGCCGCCAAGATCATTGACGACGCCAAGCGCCAGGCAGCCAATCTGGTTGAAGAAGCGCGCGTTCGTGGTGAAGAAGTTGCCAAGCAGGCGACCGCTGGCGCAGCCGAAGAAGCTGAAAAAGTACGCGCTGAAGCCCGCAGCCGCGCTGATGAAGAGATGAACCGCCGCCTCGCAGACATGCGCGGTCAGGTGGCTGCGATCTCGGTGGCAATGGCAGAGCGTTTGATTGGCGCCAGCATGGACGAGAAGCGCCAGCAAGCACTGGTCAGCGATTTCTTCGGCAAGGTGCCGGAAGGCGCGCTGAATATGTCTGGCAATGTTGAAGTTGTAAGCGCGATGCCTTTGACCGATGCTGAAAAGAGCAAGGTTCAAAAGGAACTGGGCGCGAAAGACGTGAATTACAGCGTTGACCCGAACATTCTGGGCGGCTTGATTGTGCGCTCAGAGGATAAAGTGGTTGACGGCAGCGTTCGCAACAGTCTGGGCGATCTCGCCAGCCGCCTGCGCTAAGCTGTACGTTTCACAATAGGCATTACATTAAAGAGAGGGTTCCTACGGGATGCCCTCTCTTTTTGATTCATCAGCGTGCTAGAAACTGAAGCCATCCAGCTCATGCCGCGCTTCGCGGAGAAGGCTTGAACGTTTTTGAGGGGTTCTACAGCTAGTTAACAGGCGAGCGCGGCAGTACGCCCTTACAGCCGTCGTGCCGGCGCAGGTACCGGGTTGGAACGAGCGCCCGAACGGCATCTACAATTTACGTTTCGCTTACGTAACTTATTTCATGCGCTACGGCGGGGTGATGATCTGCACTGGCTGCCTTCGGGCAAAAGCTGAAGCACAGAGCCATCTGAACTGGCGAGGTAGAGCGTGGTATCACCATCGGCGGTATTGGCCGACTGAATGAAACCCTGTACGTTAGCATCTGGCTGAATGCCCAACCCTAAACGGTTGCGTACTACATCGTTACCGCGCCATACGAAGCCAAGCTGACGAACTGGCTGGTAAAAGCCTTCCGGAGGTACAAAGCTGGGTTCGCTTTCCGCATCGGTGGCGGGGTTGTAGCGATTCTCAAGCACAATCCATGAAGGCGTGAAACCATCATTGAACAATACGTAAACCAGATTGCTTTCCTGCACGTAAAGCATGCGCCCACGTTCAAACGGCTGTTCGATCAACACCGTCTCACGCGCAGGGCCAGCGGGGCAATCATTGGGCGCAGGCTGGAAGAACCACGTATCCGGGCAGGCAACCGGTATCGTGAGCACCTGTTCTGTGGTTTGAGAACCATCGCCTACGCTAAGCAAAAATTCAACTGTTCCCCGATCACTGGAGCGAGTAGGCACCGATAGGCTGCCATCCGCATCTACACGCCAAAGCTGGTTACGGATGCCGCGTTCCAGCCGGTAAATATTGGCGCTGGTGGTATTACGGGTAGACCAGTAGAGATTAAGCGTATCACCCGGCGCAACTGAAAGCACATCGGTGGTGAAAAATTCGATGCGCGGAGCGTTCAGATTTAATACCGGGGTGGTTGTAGCTAACGACGCCGATGAAGTGGCTGGCAGGCCAAACAGCGGCGTTGGCGAAGGCCCCCCCGTTGGGGTCACAGGTTCAGGCGTAGGCGTAACGCTAGGCGTAGCATCACGCCCCGGCGTGCGGGTGGGCGCACCGGTTGAGGTTGGGGTATGCGTAGCTGCGCGGTAGGGATAACGGGAACAACCGCTGCGCCACAGCTGTTTAAGAGCAGCGCGAATAACCCAATGAATAAGGGCAAGGCGTACCTTGCCCTTACGAAGATGCGGGGTTTATGCTTCCCATTACGAGAAGCAGGTAAAAAGCGGCAGCTCATATCTTGCAACGTGCATCAACCTTCTTAGCGGGGCAGCGGCGTCACCGGAAAGCCGGTTGGCAGGGGCGCGCCTTCTGGCGGCGTGTTGATCAACATCCGCTCCATATTGAACGCCCCGTTAATGCGTAAAGCACAGCGCGCCATCCACCCGTAACCGCTGCGATAGGGGTAGGAAACCATCACCCACATATCCAGATCGGCAGCAAAATTTGCGGAGCAAGGACGATCCAGATCATAGCCATTGTAGCCAAGGATGTCTATGGACTGCCCTTGCTGCAATGCCCCGATGCGTGGATAGCCAAGACCGGGGCCAGAACGAATGGAAACCGCCCCACGTTCAGCATAGCCATTCACGCCGGTCAGGCTTGGCGGCGCGGTGGGGGTTGTAAAAGGCGCTGGCGTTGGCGGAAGGTTGAGATCAAATGGGGAGGTTGGCTGCGGCGCATCCGGCGTGGGTGTTTGCTGCGCGAAGGCGACGCTGAATAACCAAAACCCTGCCAGCAGTAGAACAACTGCTGGCAGAGCAATCATCTTAACCCGATTGGCGAGATGACGGTCACGCATTGGCGTTTAACCTGTAATAGGAATAGCGTTGATATTGGCGCCGGCTTGAATAGCTGCATATTCTGCTACGACCCAGCCAACAATACCATTGTAGTTGATATTCCACCATGTCGCATTACTATTACGTCCTACTACGGCGGCCGTTCTGCCTGCTGGAATTTGCCCGATACGATTATATTCAGTGCCCGGACCGGAGCGAATGTTCACGGTGAAGGGGGATGCCGTGACGATAAAGGAAGTTGATGGCGGCGTAGTCGGTTGTGGATTCGGCGCTGGCGCGTCTACCACTGGCACGAGCGCTTCGTTAGGCACGAACAGAAATGCCCCGGAACCCCAGCCAAGCTGATTGTTAACCAGCAGTTGGAACCACCGGCCGTCGGCGCTGCGCCCGGTCACGGGATAGGTTTCGTTGCGGTTCACGCGGGTGATAATCTGTGCCTGCGGATCTGGCGCAGAGCGAATATTCAGGCGATAGGCGGTCACCGTCGCGGTGCTAAACACGTTGATACCGGAAAGCGTTGGCACTGGCGTGGGCACGATCTGGCCTGACTGGGTAAGCGTGAATTCCAGATACGCATCGCCGCCAAACTCAACAAAATCAATCTGGAACGTGTTAGCGCCTGCGGGCAGCGTAAACGTTGCCGAGTAGGTTTGCCCGGTGGCAGGGCCAAACTGGTTGATCAAAAGCTGGCCGTTTACGAATAGACGCGCGCCATCATCCATACGCAATGAAGCGGTGTAAGTACCCGCTGCCAGATTTTGCACACTGGTAAAGCGCGCTGACCAGTTATCTGCCGGAACAGAGCCAACAGGCTGACCAGTACCCCAATTGTGGTTAGGCGTGCTGACCGACAAAATCGCCGTCGGATCGCCGGTCATGGTGGTATTGGAGAAATACTGCACCGTCCAAGGGTTGGTTAGCTGCGGGTTTGGCAGCGGCGGATTGAAATTGGGCTGCGGGTTGGTCGCGGCGTTAGCGTAGCTCACAAACGCATATGCTTCGCCCGTTTCCTCACGGTAATCTACCTGAATATGATATGAGCCGCTGGCGGGCACGTTCACATCGGCAGTCATCAACTGCCCCACCTGCCCAGTGGCGAAAGTATCAATCAAGGTTTGATGGAAATTGAAGGTAACCCGAATGTTATCATCCGCCAGCGCGAAGAAGCGATAGGTGCCCGCCTGAAGCTGAACATCCTGCGCCCAACGCACCGAGAAGAAATCCGCGTTGACGCCAGCATCCGGGGAACCCAGCCCCCAGTTAAAGGCGATAGTATTGTCTGTACGGTGAAGCGCAACCGGGTCTGAAAGCGTGGGGTTGTTATAATACTGTCCTGTCCAGGGGACGCCATTTTGCGCCTGTGCCGGAAGTGCCATAAACGCTGTGCCAAGCAGTAAAACTACAGCGGCAGCCCCTAAGAATCTACGCCACATTATTGCCTCCTTGAAAGCTAACGGTAATCTATTTGAGGCAATTATATGACGCTTCTTCGCGAGAACCTCTTATATCCGCGCATAAAAAGGAACTTGCCCCAAATTTTAGGGGGCAAGCACAGGCAATTAAGGCGGGTTGGTGGGGTAAAGCGGCCTAAGCAGAGGTCTTAGCCCTGACGCAAGTCAAATTTGCATCAGGGCGTATTTTCTTTATCGCCCGGCGATAATTTCCTGAATATCGGGGCCGATCACAATCATCAGGTCGGCGGAAGTCAATCCATCCGTTGCGGTGCGTACTGACGCATCAGGCAACCCAAGCAGCGCGGCCAGATAATGCGCGGTTCGTAATTTGGCGCGGTAATCCTGAATGTAGGTTGGCGCATTGGTGATTTGCGGCATATTGCCCACGCTCGCCACTGTGACGCCCTGCGCTTGAAGCCAATCGCGCACCTGCCCCGCTAAGCCTACAACGTCCGTATTGTTGTACACCACGATCTCAGCGTTTTCAGCGAGGGCGCGCTCACGCAGTTCCGCAAGTGAAAGATTCGTTTGCGGATTGAATACATCATCCATCAGGAAGCGGATCGCATCCCAATTCGGGGTAAGCACCTGATCGCCCTGAGAAGTCGTCGCCAGATTGACGTAGAGATTGTTCACGGTGCCGCTGTGAATATTCTCACGCGGGATTTGCAAGCCAAGATTTGCCAGCCCGAACAGTTCTTCAAGCGTGAAGTTGGTGCTGATCGCATCTGAAAGCTCCGTCCACAAAGCCGGCGCCTGAGTGATGATATTGGCGATACCACCTGCCGAAATCACTTCATTGAACAGGGCTTTAATAACTTCCTGCTGGCGAGCAGCGCGGTCAAAGTCGCCGCCTTGCGTGGCGCGCGTGCGGGCGTATTGGAGCAGATGAACAGCATCCAACCGCTGGCAGCCCGGTTCAAAGTGTACGGCGATATAGCCATAGCCAGCATCGGGGTAATCAGGATCATCAATCACTTCAGTCGGGCAAACTTCCACGCCGTTGGGGGCAATCAGGTTAACTACAGCGTCAAACACATCGAAATTAACGCGAATATAGCGGTCAATCTCCACGCCAAAATTCTGCTCTACGGTGGCCGCCGCCAGCGCTGCGCCGCCGCCGGGATAACCATTGGCATCCCCCAGCGCGTTGGCCGTATTGATACGATTAGGCTGGAAGCCGGGAATTGGCACCCATAGATCGCGGGGGATGGAAAGCATGCCTACCGTCTTGCGAATCGGGTCAATGCTGACCACCATCATGGTATCCGTACGGAACGGCCCCTGCTCGTCGCCGCGCTGATCAATGCCCAGTACCAGCACATTCAGGCGGCTGGGATCATCCCAATGATACGCGGCTAACGGATCAACGGTAGCGGTGGGAAGCGCAAGTGCTGCTGGCAGCGATTCGGTGGCAATTGGAACCAGAGTCGTGCCGGGTTCAGGGGTTTGCGTCGGTGGTGCGGGTGACGGCGTTAGCGTCGCAGTTGGTTGGGCGGTAAGGAAGTTATCAAAACTTCCGCCAGCAATTTGCACGCCGCTATCGGCAAGATCGATATTAAAGCGATAAGCAAAATTGAAGGCACCAAGCGAGCAAATGGCGGTTGCAGCCACCATAAGGCCGATAAGCAGTAGAAATAGCCATCCGGGTAAACGCATGCGACACTATCCGTTATACAAATTTCCCGGAAGCATTATAGCGGAATCAATTTCGATATGAACCTACGCTTACGGGGCGCAACTGCGACGTTAAGCGGAACACCGGCGCTCATCATTGGGCTTTGTACATCCATACGAATCAGCCGGAAATTCAATATGCGCGGATCGTTTGGAACTTCCTTATTCCCGCCATTTACCGCATGAAGCACAAAAATTTCTGTGTGTGGAGACGATGCAGGCACATTACAGTGAATGATGGATCGTTTAGCAATAGTGTGTGTTGTTAAGATTTGGCCGGCACGATCTAGTACCTGTAATTGCAGTGGTGTACTTTGTAAACTAGGGCCAGGCTCTACTTCAAGCGCAAGTTCTAAACTTGCTTCACCGGTATGCCTAACAATAATCTCGCCATCATTTTCCGCCCAACGGAAATAGTGATGGCCATCAAATTCCTGATTATGCCAGCCCAGCCCCAATTCAATATTGCAAGCTGCCTGCGCGCTTATTTTGAGATTGTAGTAAGTTTGAAATATTTGGCGAACACGCATACGATCATCGCCTGCGCGCTGGACATCATTGGCTACCGCCTCAATCCAAGCTGACGGTGATGCTGAACCAGAGCTTTCACGCTCCAGATGATGGCCATTTCGCGGCTGTTTTAACGCTGTAAAAATATTTAACTCCACACCCGATGCAATTGGTTGGCGAACTAGTTTCGCATCTGCAAAGCCTGCTGATTTCAACAATCGTTCAAAGGAATAGGTGGTAAAACGATAGAGATAGCGATCGTACTGCATCAATCCCTGCTGCTCAATTGCAGCGTCTTCTGAGAGGTTAATTGTTGGCAGCAGAGTGTTCCACATATATGGAATTGCCAGCAATACACCATCCTCAGTCAACAGCTCACGGCAGCGCTCCATAAATCTTTGTGGATTACTCAAAGGATCGCCAAAAAATCCCCCGGTATATCTCCCCCAATCACGCTTATCCCAAAATATAATCGCATCAAATTTTTGATCATCAGGGAGATCAAAAACAAATTCTTGCCGGGCATTTTCATATACTTCAGATGAATCATTGGAATTGTCAGAAAGATTACTGGGGCTTGTCACAGCATAGCCCAATTGATTTAGCCAACTACTCATTCCATCATCATAGGCGGCAACATCCAAAACACGCCCCTGAGTGCCTATATAGCGCTGAAGATACTCGGCTACAATTTGTTTTGGGGCGATTAGCTCTACTGACCGCTTTTTCACACCATAAGCTAAAGCAGTTTCAAAGCTTCTGTCAAAAGTGAGTTCAGGAGTTACACGAACAAGGGTGCGGCATTTTGAACAGATAGAATAATCCCGTATAAACCCAGAAAAATCATCGCTACCGCACCAGCAGCGCACGGGCGGCATCTCAGCAGGAAGCAAGACAGGAAAGCGCGCTGGCAGCAAATCCATACCCCAATCACGTGAGGTTTCATAGCCTGTCATCATTAAGACATCATCGTAACGCTCTTTAAATGCTTCAAGCAGTTTGCCTTGTAGATAATTTCGCCAATCCCCAGAAACGCCTTTTCGGAAATGAGATTTCTGATCTTCCTGACCGCTTTTACGGCCAGCGCTTAACGTTTCAAACGAACAGGCCTTCACAATCCGCGCTAGCTGAGAATTGGAAATATCTATCTTCATGAGATCCACTATTCTCTTGAACGCGCCCATTTCATCTTTGAGCATGTCCTCATAACGAAACAGCGGTATTTCCTCACTCGCCCAACTCAAAGCCACATTAGCTTCAAATTGCAAGTTATTCATAATGAGGAACATCAGGCCTTCGTCTTGAGTGAGCTGCTCAAGAAGTGATCTTGATTTAATAACACTAAAGCTCTCAGGGTGGCTATACCGGAGGCTAAAATACAGGGAAATTAAGGTATCTCTCAGGTCGCGTATAGTGACAAACTTTACGTTTGGTTCAGGGATGTTAGGAATTGCCGCAAAATCATAGCTGGTAACATAAACGGTAGGATAAATCATCCCTGGCGCAATCGGTGTTCTTAAAACCTGCGCATTTTCATTGGCCGGATCAACCAACCGGTTACTTGCAAGAGATTTTAGAAAAATATGGATCCACTGCGATCCTGACTTATGATGTGTGAAATGAAAGACTGTTGGTGCATCTGAAGTCAGCATTGGCATACTCCGTTTATGGACAACGTCGTTAAGCTGATTGATGAACTAAGAAAAAAGGCATGGTCATCCACGTTGTGTATGACCATGCCTAGTTTAGCTGATTTTAAACGCTGATACAGGAAGCAGTACCCTAAAACCCACCACGCCCGTTACGGCCGCCGCCAGAGCCAGGCAGCGTATTCAGGAACTCTTCGTTGGTATCGGTCTGGCGCAGGGTAGATAGAAGCTGTTCGGTAGCACCCGTTGGGCCGATATCCGGGTCTTCGGCAAGCTGCGTCCACATGCGGCGCAGGGTGAACACGCGCTGAAGCACGTCTGGCCCAAGCAGCAGCTCTTCACGACGGGTAGAAGACTGCTCAATATCAAAGGCCGGGAAAGTACGGCGTTCCTGAAGCTTGCGGCTCAGGTGCAACTCCATATTACCGGTGCCTTTGAATTCTTCGTAAATACCATCATCCATCTTGCTGCCGGTATTGATGAGGCAGGTGGCGAGGATGGTGAGGCTGCCGCCTTCTTCGATATTACGGGCAGCGCCGAACAAGCGCTTGGGCGGGTGAATGGCGGAAGGATCAAGGCCGCCAGTGAGGGTACGGCCGCTAGGCGGTACCACGAGGTTATAACCACGCGTAAGGCGGGTGATGCTGTCCAGCAGCATGACCACATCACGCCCGATTTCAACCAACCGCTTAGCGCGGTTCAGCGCCATTTCAGCCACGCGCACATGATGCTGTACCGGATCGTCAAAGGTTGAGGCGATCACTTCGGCATCTACTGAGCGATCCATATCGGTCACTTCTTCAGGGCGCTCGCCGATCAGCACTACCATCAGATGAACTTCTGGATAATTCTGGCTGATCGAGTTGGCGATTTCCTTCAAAACGGTGGTTTTACCGGCTTTGGCAGGCGAAACAATCATCCCACGCTGACCACGCCCCACCGGGGCAATCAGATTTAGAAGTCGGGTTGAAAGGATGCGGGGGTTGGTTTCAAGGTCAAAGCGTTCAGTCGGGAAAATCGGGGTGAGGTCTTCAAAATTCGGACGATTTTTCGCTTCTTCAGGGTTCTGCCCGTTGACCGATTCGACGCGGAGAAGGCCGTAATACTTCTCATTGTCTTTCGGAGCGCGAACCTGGCCGATGACCATATCGCCAGTGCGTAAGTTGAAGCGCTTGATCTGGGTCTGGCTGACGTAAATGTCTTCAGGGCCGGGCAGATACTTTTCAGCGCGCAGAAAGCCGATACCATCATCAACGATTTCAAGGACGCCGCCGCGCAGTTTATAGCCCTGCTTTTCAGCATTATCGCGAAGTAATGCCAGCATCAGATCCTGTTTTTTCAGGCGGCTGAAACCGCTAATACTCGCGTCACGAGCCAACTGACGCAGGTCTTCGAGCGATTGCTTTTCAAGTTGTCCAATATCCATAGCTTTATTTATCCGAAGTGGATTGAGTGGGAGCAGGTCGAGTCGGGATCGCCAAAAATGGCGGAAGAGTCAGTAATGAGCGTTTCGTTATGTAGGATGAATATAAAAATGGAAAGAGATTACGGTGAAGCTACCGTAGCTGAGTGAAAATATACCATAGTTTTTTCTAAAGGTCAAATGTCTCTCAAACAAAGACTTAAAATCTACAGCTCGCTGATGCGTTTGAAAGGGTTCAGGGCGGACGCCCCGAAGGGCGTCCCCGTACTTTTGGATTAACTACAACCCCAATGACCGCAAGTATTCACGGTTACGGCGCGCACTTTGGCGGGGGGCATCATCAGCGGCGTTAAGCACATCCTGTTCAACCACCGCCCAACCATCATAATGCAAGGCATACATCTGCTGGATGAGCGCCGGAAAATCGACATTACCCTGCCCCAATTCGCAGAATACCCCAAGCGCGGCGGCTTCAAAATAATCCAGATCGCGCCCGATAGCTTCCTGCCGCACCGCCGGATCGCAATCCTTCAGGTGCAGATAACGCACCCGCTCGCCGTATTCGCGCACCGCATCCAATGCGTTACCGCCTGCAAAATTCCAGTGGCCAGTATCAAGGCACAGCCCTACCAGATCGTGATCGGCGCGATCCATCAGGTTGCGCGTTTCTTCGGCTGTTTCTACCGGGCCAGCACAATGATGATGGAATACTACTTTCAAGCCAAGTTCGTCGTAAATTTTGCGCGCAACACGGTTAACGCCTGCCGCAAAAACATCCCATTCATCTGGCGACAGCGCAGATTGCCCGGCACGTTTGCCCGCGCGCTTAACCAGCGAGGGATCGCTGCCGTTATCAGCGGCAAGCACAACCGCTATCGCGCCTTGCGAAGCCAGCAACCGTCCCACTTTGAGCGCGGTAGCTTCAGCTTCATCTATCACTGCCGGATTGACAAAATTTACTGGCACAAAAGCCGAAAGCAAGCGCAAATGACGCGCATCCAGTTCGGAACGCAGCAGATCAGGATCGGTAGGCAAAAAGCCATACGGGCCAAGTTCGATGCCGGTGTATCCGGTTTCGACAATTTCATCCAGCACCCGCTGGTAGGTGTATTTTTGCGCCAGCCCCTCAAACTCATAAATTCCCCAGGAGACGGGTGCATTAGCAAGACGGATCGTCATTTGAAAACCTTTAGAAAAAGATCGGGCAAAGATCAAAGCGTATTTGCGAGCAGCCACGTTCATCGCAACCGCTGTTTATTTCACTTTAACTGTAGCGCAGCAGGGGCGCGTTCTCAACGGGTGTATATTGCCAAAGCCACGAACAGTGCGTGAATGGGCGCGCTGTGTAGCGCCTATACGGGTTGAATTCGTCTACCAGAAGCATACAGGCAGAAAGCAGCCCCTCACCACGAAGCGGTCATAACGGCTTATTATTCACCGGTGGGCAGCCAGATATTTTTGACCTGTGAGGCTTCGCGCAGAAATTCATCGCCTTCCGCATGATGGCTGTACCAATCACGCGGGATGCCATAATTCACCCATGTACGCTTCATATTGCCGGTGCTCAGGGCTTCTACCTGCGCGCTGCCAACCGCATCGCCAAAATACCAGACGGAATCAACCTCATCGTGTTCGGCTAATGTTTTGGTCAGGTGATCGCGACCGCCAGTGACAATATTGATCACGCCAGCGGGGATATCGCTGGTTTCAATCACCTGATAGAGGTCGGTGGCTAGCAGCGGGTATTTCTCGCTGGGAATGACCACCACCGTATTGCTGCGGCACACAGCAGCGCCAACCAGCGAGACAAAGGCTAACAACGGCGCTTCATCAGGGCAGGCGATGCCCATCACGCCGATGGGTTCATGGGCGGCCAGCGTAAGGCCGCGCAGCGAAGTTTCCTGCACCGTGCCACCCCATTTATCGGCATAAGCGGCATAGGAAAACAGGCGTGAAATGCTGGCATCTATTTCAGCTTCAGCCTGCGCCGCTTTCACCCCTGTAAGCGCGGCGATACGAGTGGCAAATTCACCACGGCGGGCGGCAAGGTTTTCAGCCAGATAGTAAAGTATCTGGGCGCGGTTATAGGGCGCGCGGCTTCCCCACGCGGGCTGTGCATTTTTCGCTGCTTCTACCGCCTCGCGAATGTCTTTGCGATTGCCATCACCCACCTCGCCAGCCAGCGAACCATCTGCATTGAAGATCACCCGCGAATAATTGCCATCGGGGCGGGCCTGCTTGCCGTTGATATACAGCTTGGCAGTGCGGTCAATCGGCGGCAGTTCGCCATTTTTAGACTTACCGTTGGCTTTGCTGCGGCTGTTTAAAGCCAACGGGCGAGCGGGCACAACCTCCCCCCATTTCGCTTTGAGATCAACTGATGCGGGGCGGGGGCGCTCTTCCCATTTTGGGCGCAGGTATTCATATAAGCCTTCTTCGCCACCCTCACGCCCGAAGCCGGACTCGCGGTAGCCGCCAAAGCCAGAAGCCGCATCAAACATATTGGTGCAGTTCACCCACACCGAACCTGCTTTCACTTTTCCGGCGATATCTACGGCTAAATTGACGTTTTCAGTCCATACGCTGGCGGCTAAGCCATAACGGGTGTTATTCGCCAGCGCAACCGCTTCTTTAGGCGTGCGGAAGGTCATAGAGACGACAACCGGCCCGAAGATTTCTTCCTGTGCTACCGCCATCGCCGCGTTCACATTGGTCAGCAGGGTTGGGCTGTACCAGCAGCCCGTATCTGGAAGCGCATATTCAGGCTGGAAAAGCTGCGCGCCTTCGGCAACGCCGCGCTGAACCCAAGAGTCAATCGTTTCACGCTGAACAGGATCAACAATCGCGCCGATGTCTATAGCTTTATCCAGCGGATCGCCAATTCGCAGGGTGGACATGCGGCGGCGCACTTTATCGAGGAAGCGATCTGCGATGCTTTCCTGCACCAGCAGGCGCGATCCGGCACAGCAAACCTGCCCCTGATTGAACCAGATGGCATCCACCAGCCCCTCAACAGCGGCATCCTGATCGGCGTCATCGAACACCAGAAATGGCGATTTGCCGCCCAATTCAAGCGAGAGCTTCTTACCTGTGCCAGCGGTGGCGCGGCGAATGATCTTGCCAACATTCGTTGAGCCGGTGAAGGCGATCTTATCAAAGCCGGGGTTATTGACCACCGCTACGCCAGCTTCATCACCCCCGCTGACGATATTGACCACGCCGGGCGGCAGGCCAGCTTCAGCGATGATTTCGCCAAGCAAGAGCGCGGTGATGCTGGTGTACGGCGCAGGCTTAAGGACAACCGTATTGCCCATCGCAATGGCTGGCGCGATCTTCCAGGCCAGCATCAACAATGGGAAATTCCAGGGGATGACCTGCCCGATCACCCCTACGGGCTGATAATCAGCAAGGCGGGATTCCTGAAGCTGTGCCCAACCCGCATGATAGTAAAAGTGGCGGGCGACCAGCGGCACATCAATATCACGACTCTCGCGGATCGGTTTGCCGTTATCCAGCGATTCCATCACCGAAAGCAGGCGGCTGTGTTTTTGCACCTGACGGGCGATAGCATAGAGATACCGCGCGCGGGCATGGCCGGGCAGTTTGCCCCACGAGTCGAAGGCTTTACGGGCAGCCTGATAAGCAATTTCTACATCATCGGCAGAAGCATCAGCCACATCAGCCAGCTTACCACCAGTTGCGGGCGCTTTACTCTCAAAATAGCTGCCGCTTTTCGGCTTCACCCACTCATTGCCAATGAACAGGTTCAGCTTGCGATCATGCTCATCCAACCATGCCTGCGCGGCGCTGGCGGCTTCCGGCGCGGGGCCATAACTCATGGTGTGAAAAATCTCAGCGACACGGCTGGACATGGCAAACTCCTCATCTCGCCCACACTAAGCGGCTGATATGGGCGCAGCTTCTCACTTAACGCCTAACGGTTGAATGGGCGCTGGTGAAACGGGCATTTAACGCCCAAGATTTCACCAGTTTCATCCTCAACCGAAAGCGGAATTTCTCTAAATACCCTTTACGATCATTATAGCCGAAGATGGAAGAACAAACCTCACTCCCTGTTGATTAGCGATTACGCGCCTTCTCAAGGAAGCTAAGCACTACGCGATTAAATTCTTCGACATGCTCCATGTTGGGCACATGCGCGGAATTGGCAAAGATATATTTCTGCGCGCCGGGAATATTATCCGCCAGATAATCGCCAATGAGGCGCGTTGCGGTTTCATCCACATCGCCATAGGTGATCAGCACAGGGCATGTGATCTCGTTCAGGCGGCCAGAGCCGGGAGGATCGAGCACAATCGGCTGCCCCCCTTCATCATGATGGGTATACGATTGCAAGAGCATGGCTTTTACTTTGTCACGCATCGGCTTTGAAACCTGTTCCGGCGTGCGATAGAAACCTTCCACCCAGGCGTGGGCTTCAGCCTCAGCGGCGGCATCCCAATCGCCCATTTCGACCAACCGATCAGCCTCTTCAAGAGCGTCTATCTCTATCTGGGGCATAGACTCCCACTCGATGCCGGGAATATCGCCACTGATGCCCCCACCTACCGTGACTAATGCCCATACACGCTCCGGCGTTTCAACGGTGGTATCGGCAACAATTTGACCGCCGCGCGAGCAGCCGATAAGCGCCGCTTTCTCGATGCCCAGATGATCCAGAATGGCGCGAAGATCGGCACGATTGGAGTAAGACACTTCTGAGCCTACGGTTTGGCCGTAGCCGCGCGTATCGTAACGAATGACCTGATAATGTTCAGCGAACGCCGCCCATTGATCGTCCCACATACGGCTGTCGGCAATGCCCGCATGAACAAACACCACCGCCGGGCCAGCACCTTCGGTTTCGTAATAAATTTTTGCGCCGTTAAATTCGAGAAAAGGCATCGTTTGTAATCCTTTGAGGCTAGATTTGCAGATTAGATTTTTGTGCTTCATCTAGAAAAGCCAGCGCCACGCGATTGAACTCTTCAGGATGCTCCATATTGGGCAAATGCGCAGCGTTCTTAAAGATGTACTTTTGCGCATCGGTGATATTTTCTGCCAGATAATTGCCCCGCGCCAGGACATGACTGGCATCCAATTCGCCAATCATGATTAGCGCGGGACATTGAACCTGGGCAAGACGATTCACGGCTGGAGGATCGAGCGGGATTGACTCACCCCCTTCGTCAAGATGCGCGAAGGATTGGCGATTCATGGCGATCATTTTATCGCGTACAGTTTCTGACACCTGATCGGGCGAACGATGAAAACCATCTACCCAGATGCGGGCTTCAGCTTCGAGAACCGCGTCCCATTCGCGCGATTCAAACAGTCTTTCTGCCTCTTCAAGAGCATCGTGCTGATCTTGCGGCACAGCATCCCAAACAAAGCCGCTCAGGCCTCCGCATACGGAAATATAGGTCCAAACACGCTCAGGATTTTCAAGGATAGCGTCTATGGCAATTTGACCGCCGCGCGAGCAGCCGATAAGCGCCGCTTTCTCGATACCCAGATGATCCAGAATGGCGCGAAGATCGGCACGATTGGAGTAAGACACTTCTGAGCCTACGGTTTGGCCGTAGCCGCGCGTATCGTAACGAATGACCTGATAATGTTCAGCGAACGCCGCCCATTGATCGTCCCACATACGGCTGTCGGCAATGCCCGCATGAATAAACACCACCGCAGGGCCAGCACCTTCGGTTTCGTAATAAATTTTTGCGCCGTTAAATTCGAGAAAAGGCATCGTTTTAACCCTTTTGAACAGGTTGTCTACATGAAACAGATGTGTTCAAAACTATTTTGCGTGAAGAATGCCCCATTTCTTTTGACTTATCTACGCGAAACTAACATACGCTCAATCTATGAAAAATAACCATCCCATTTACACACTCTTACGGTCGGCGGCAGTTCTATTGTCTGCCGCGCTGCTTCTGGTTGGCTACTACTGGATACACAAACCCGCCGATGGCAGCACGCTGCTGCGTTACGCGGGGTATGGGCTGGATGCCGCCGTCACCTTCGCGCTGATCGTGATTGCCGCAGGCATCGGGCGCGCCGCAACCACGCTGTTTTTTGCCCGCACAGGGCTTGTGCCAGGGATACACCGCGCGGAACGCCTGGCGCTGGATGGCGGCATAGGGCTGGCGATAGTGAGCACCGGCGGATTAGCGTTAGGGGCAGTTGGCGGCTTTAAGCAGATCGCGCTGATCGCCGCGCTTGCCGCCGCAGCGATTCTGTTTCGCAAGCCAATACGCGGTTGGTTAAGCGACAGCGCGGCGATGGCGCGAGCGATTCGCTTTGAATCGCGATTTACAGGCTTTCTAATCATCGTCACCTTGCTGCTGCTAGGGCTAGCATTTGTAGGAACCCTGACGCCCCCCTACGCATGGGACGCGATGTCCTACCACCTGATAGAACCCCGTCATCTCGTGGAAACGGGGCGCGTCACCGCCAGCAGCACCAATTTCTATCTTGGATTCCCCAAAGCCGTCGAAACGCTGTTTGCGATCGTGATGGGGATCACCGGACGCGATACAGGCACCGCGCTGGTGCATTACAGCATTGGTATTCTGGCGCTGCTGGCCGCCGCTGGATGCGCGCGGAGACTCGCAAACCCACAAGCTGGATGGCTGGCGGTGGCGCTGCTGCTGAGCAGTTTCAATACCTGGCAGCTTTTAAACTGGCAGTACGTTGATATGGCGGTGATGCTGTATGGCATGCTGGCTTTCATCATCGCGCTGCGCTGGCATGAAAGCGGCGAATCGCGCTGGTTGATCCTGCTGGGGTTAAGCTGTGGTTTCGGGTTCGGGGTCAAGTATTCTTATGGATCGCTGATTCTGGCGCTGGCGATCTTCATCATCGTGCGCCAGCCCCGCCGGATGATCCCCAACCTGCTGATGTTCGGGTTGGCGGCGGCCATCGCTTACGCACCCTGGGCGCTGCGCGGGCTGCTGCTGTATGGCAACCCGATTTATCCCTACCTGCTGGGCGGGCTGAACTGGAGTGCTGAGCGCACCACTGCGTTCAATCAAGCAGGGCTGAGCATGCGCGAGTCTAACCAACTGGGGGAACTGCCGTTTCTCCCCTTCACCGCAACTATTCTCGGCTTCAATTACGGGCCATCTTACTCGTACACGTTAGGGCCATTTTTACTGACTTTACCCTTTCTGCTGCTAGCCACATGGAGCCATCTGCCCGCAGCGATTAAGCGGCTGGCGATTAACGGCGCCATTATTTTGCTGCCCATTTATATCTACTGGGCGGTGAGCATGGCTTTTCTGGGAATCGCCACACAAACGCGGCTGGTGATTGTGATTTTACCGATCTCGGCTGTGCTGGGGGCGGTGGCGGTGCAAACATTAGATTTGCTGCCTGAAAAACCGGTCAATCTCGGTTTCCTCATTCGCGCGATGATCGTATTGACGACGGCGTTCAGCGTGATTGATACGATTGGCTATGTCGCTAAAACACGTTCCTTTGAAGTTGTGTTAGGCACAACCAGCGAAGAAGAATTCCTTTTCGGCCAGCTTTCCACTTTTCCCGCAGTGATGAGCCGGCTGGCAGAACTGCCCGATGATTCACAGATACGGTTCCTTTATGAGGTGCGCTCTTACTACTGCCCTGAAAATGTGACCTGTATCGCAGACAGCCTGCTCGATTTCTGGGGAAACGCGCGGCATTCAGGGATGACGGCTGATGAAATTTTTGAAACATGGCGGGCGAATGGCGATGACTACCTGCTGATGTTCAACAGCGGCTATCAAGCGGCGCAGCAGTTCAGCCCGATGCCTGAATATGATCGGGAAGCTGGCGCTGAATTGGAAGCGCATCTGATCCCCGTGTGGACATCCAGCAGCGGGTTTTACACGCTGTATACATGGCGGTAAGACTATCCCCTTCCCACAGGCAGCATGGGCAAGGGGATATCTCTACCACGATTTAGCGATCAAAGGGATATACGCCATCATGCGCCAGCGCCATGATCTCATTCAGGGCGTTTAAGGCTTCCTGATGCTCAACAGCATCCAGCGGCAAAGCGGCAAACGCTTCTTCATCCTTTAAGATCAAGTCGCCATCGGGATAAACGAACACGTCGAGTTGAAGATCGTCCCACTCTAACGCTTCGCCCGTCCAGCGCGCAGGGCGGGCAATATTGCAGTACCAGCCACGCAGGCGCCCGTATCCCGATCAAAAATTTTGTTGACGTTGTAATAGCGGTCAAAGAAATACCATTCGTAAAAAGTATCGCCATACTGCCACTGAAAATAGCCATCATCGCGATCGTCAACATTGAATGAGGCGATCACCAGCACCCAGTTTTCGCCCTGTTCAGCCAGCTCACCAGCATATTCCCAAACAGATTGGCTGTTTTCATTACATTTAATAATTCGTATTGGAGTCACGCTTTGCCCACCGTATGAATGATCAATAGTTCCCCGCGCCGCGAACGCACAATCGCGCGGTCTGCGGTCATCACATTGCTTACGCCGCGCGCCGGACCAAACTTCAGGGTTTCAGCCCGCAGCGGGTAATACAGATTTTCAGTTTCAACGCCTTCAACTGCGCCATTTAGAGGAACCAGCGACAGGGTATCCCCTTTCGCGCCAGAGATGGCCGCTTCTCCCGGCGGCATAAGCCACGCTTCCTGATTGCCAGAGACAAGGCGTACATCGCAGCCTGCCAGTTCGGGAAGTGCCAGCAAGTAGATATTGCTCAGGGTATGATCCAGCCGCCCACCTAGCGCGCCCAGAATGCGAATGGGATGGCCAGCTTGCAGCGCAGCCGCTTTCAACGCCAATTCAAGATCGGTTTCGTCTTTTTCTGTGGGATAACGGCGAATTTCGACGCCTTCAGATTGCAGGTTTTCCAGTAAATCAGGATCAACCGAATCCATATCCCCAATCACAAGATTAGGCTTCGCGCCAGCATTTACCGCCGCGTGGGCGCCGCCATCAGCGGCAATCACATAAGCATCAGGCAAGGACGCCAACGCACGTTCCACCATGATGCCGGGTGTAAAATCGCCATGCGCAAAAATAAGTACAGAAGTCAAAAACAAGCGTCCTTCGCCGGCCTTATCTCTATCTGGAACAAGAGGTATCCCGTTCCTGCCAGCCTTCTTCAGTTAGCGCGTGCGCCGCACCCAGCGATCCTTCACGGCAATTCTGCTGAAATCTACGGCTTCCAAACATTCTTTAATCAGCACGTCAAAACGTGGGTCTTCCAGCATCGGAAAATGCCGCGTTCCCGGCAGCAAAATCGGCACAACCGTAGAGCCACGCTCACCAGTCAGGTAATTCAACATGGCTTCTGCTGGCGGCGGCGTGACCGAATCCTCAAGGCCATGCACCAATGCTATGGGCATCGGCAGCAGGCGAATTGTATCCAGCATCAGTTCCGCATCGTAGGTTGCCGCCAGATCCGTAACGGCGCGCGCATCCCCACGCGCAATATCCACCATCAGCTTTTCGTAATTCGGTTCGCCCTTTTTGAAGCTGCGCCCCAGAAGCACTTCGCTGCCCTGTGCGACCACATCCTTCAACGGGTTTATTCCCGATGTTTCAACCATTGGCCGGCGGGGAATAGTCACTTCCGCAGGGGTGGGAACGGCTACAGGCACGGCAGCAGGCGTTTGGCGAGAGCGCGCGGCGGCGGCCTCCATCAAGGCTTTGCGCATGGCCGCGCCGGGACTCATCAATGTGGGGGCGCTGCTCGGATCCAGCGGCTGCGATTCAGCGCCTGCCGGGCGGCTTTCGATAGGCACGCGCCGCAGGGGAACGCGCTGTTCAAGATCGCCGGGATTGTAAAGCGGCGTATTTACGATCATCAGGCGGGCAACGCGATCCGGATACTGCTGCGCAAACTCTACAGCTACGTATGCGCCCAGATCATGCCCGATAAGCGCGGCTTTGGGCAGCCCCATCTCTTGCATAAAATCTGCGACCAGTGCCACCTGATGCCTGAGGGAATATTTTTCAGGCTTTTTGGCGCTATCGCCAAAGCCATAGAGATCGAGGGCGTATACACGGAAATTCTGCTGAAGATGCTGGATGGTGGGTATCCAGTAGCGCCACGATCCCAGCAGGCCATGCAGCAAAATTACGGGTCGCCCTCGCCCTAAAACTTCATAATGTACCAGATCGCCGTCGATGGTTATTGCGCTCATGAGTTCCGTTTCGCGCGGCTGCGATTTGCGTCAGTGCCTTCGCCCCTTTTATCGAGAGGGGAATCTCGTCAAGACAAGCCCGGGTTACTGCCTATGATGCAGGCTTTTCACCGGTTGTCTTTTGCTGATCGGCGCTGGCCTTCTTCAGAATATCGCCAATTTTGCGGGTTAGTTCGTCCGGCGAAAATGGCTTAATGATATACGCGGTAGCGCCAACTTCGATGCCATTCTGAACTTCTTCGTCCTGCCCTTTAGCGGTTAAAAATACCACCGGAATATTTTTATAGGCTTCCATCTCTTTGATGGCTTTGCATGCTTCGTAGCCGGTCATACGCGGCATACGCACATCCATCATGATCAATTCAGGGTTTGCATCGGTCACTTTCTCAACGGCTTCCGCGCCATTGGCCGCAAGGGTGACGGTATGACCGGCGAACAACAATGTGAAGTTGATCAACTCGCGAATGTCACGCTCATCTTCAGCTACTAAAATTCGCGCCATAACTTCTCCTGTAGGTGATGCGCGCTACCTGAAATACGCGGCGGGCGGCACATAAACCGCCACTGCCGAAAATTACAGCGATAGGGCTGCGGCAATTCGTTCACACAACACCCCGCTATTTCGCTATCTGCGGTTCAGGCACAGGCTGGGCAACACGCTTCAAGCCCACTTCCGGCCCTTCTACTGGCAGCAGCACATAGAAGGTTGAGCCTTTGCCTTCCTGCGATTCAAACCACACATCGCCGCGATGCAGGTCTACCAGATGCTTCACAATAGACAAACCAAGACCCGTACCCGCCACTTCAAGCACAAGCGCATGTTCATCGTAACGCTCAAAACGATTCCACACGCGCGACTTAAAGTTATCAGGAATGCCGATGCCATCATCATTCACGGCGATCAAGATGCCATTACGCGCACGGTCATAATTCACATTCACCGAAACATGCCCGCCAGGGCGCGTATAGCTGAAAGCATTATCCACAATATTACCGACGATTTGAAGCAGTTTTATACGGTCAGCGGTAACGGTTGGCAAGTCGTCTGCAAAGCTTGTTGCAAGCTGCACATTCTTGCGCTGGAACTCAACGCGGGCTGTGGTGAAAGCAATCGCCTGTTCTACCAGTTCATGAACATCCAATTCGCTCAGGTTCATTTGCTCTGAACCAGAGTCGATCTTGGAGATATTGAGCAGGTCATTCACCAGTTCCGCCAAACGGTCAGCATTGGACTTGATGGTTTGCAGGAACTTTTCCTGTTCCGCCGATACGCCGCCGCCCGCACCCATCAGCAGCAGGTCAGCATAGCCCTTGATGCTGGTCATGGGCGTGCGTAATTCATGCGATACATTGGAGATGAACTCAGACTTCATGCGTTCAACTTCAACGTCTTTGGTCACATCGCGGAAGAGCGATACTGTTCCCAAAAACTGGTCAGCATTGAATACTGGCGACGAGCGAATATTGACAATACTGCGACCGATATCCAGTTGATCCACGACAAAATCATCGTCGGGTGTAATGCCGCCCGTTTGCGGCGGATGCATAACGTAATCAGTAATGGCTGAAACCCATGCCGGTTCATCGCCATATTCGCCGTGAATATCGGAAAGCGGCTGCCCGATAGCGCCGTCTCGTGGGATGCCTAAAATACGCTCGGCAGCGGCATTGAACAGCACAATTACGCCGCTGGAATCGGCCAACAGCACGCCGTCGGCAATACCTTCAAGGATGGCGGTGTTCTTTTCCGCTTCCTCACGTTCGGTTTGCAGCATGTTAGCCATGCGGTTGGCTTGATTCTGGATTAGCGAGTACAGATCGGCGTTCTTCACAGCCGAAGACACCTGACCAGCAGCGGCGGCTACGAGACGCAGTTGGGGATCGGTGAATGCCTCTTTTTTAGAGCTGAAGAACACCAGCGCGCCAACAGGCTGACCTTCGCTCTCCAGCGCCACTGAAAGCGCGCTTTTCCACTTGCGCGCGCCAGCAGCCTTCGCATTCCAGTAGGGCTCAGATTTGAGATCGGGAATTAAAACAGCGCGCTCGCTTTGATCCATCAGCCAGCGCCCAACCATAACAGCCGGATGATGCTTGCGATCTGCGTAGGTTTCGCCATTCTGCGAGGCGGAAGCCTCACCTGCAATCTCGATCTGGCCGCTTGGATGGCGAATAGCGCGGGCATAAGGCTCGCTGCTGGAAGGATCGATCAGCAAAACGACCGCTTCTTCGGCTTTGACAGCATCAGACACCATATCCAGCGCGCC
This sequence comes from Chloroflexi bacterium OLB15, assembly GCA_001567085.1. Classification (GTDB taxonomy): domain Bacteria; phylum Chloroflexota; class Anaerolineae; order Aggregatilineales; family Phototrophicaceae; genus Flexifilum. The sequence goes on along the minus strand of LMZS01000047.1, from coordinate 46,431 downwards.
ATTCAACACGCTGCTCATATCCAGCGTGCGGCCTAGCTCAGAGGTGATCTGATACAGCGAGTCCAACCGGTCACGTTCCTGCTGCAATTCAGCGGTACGCTCCTGCACGCGCTCGTTCAATTCGTTAGCGAAATTCTGCACGCGGGCAAACAGGTTCGAGTTCTGGATCATCGCACCTAACTGCGCGCCAATGGTGGTCATGATGCGCTGGTCGTTCAGACCAAAGGGGCGCGACACATCTGAATCGCGCACAGCCAGCACGCCAGCGACCATATCACCAGCCGCCAGCGGCACGCCAAGATAGCGCGACGCACCAATTTCGCCTTCGGTGATGCCCATATTTCGGCGCATTTCATCCGGGCGGGGATTATCGCCACCCAGCATCAGCAAACGGCGGTTGCGAATGACATAGGACACTTCATCGCTGTTCAACACGCGCGGCGCAATTTCAAACGGCAGGCCGTCGCGAATCGCCATCGGGAAGGTGATATCGCCCGTTGCGGCATCATACAGCGCCAGATAGATTTCACGAGCGCTGGTGAGCGCCGGCACCTGATCGCGAATGATGCGGATCATGATGTTCAAATCCATCGTTGAAGAAATAGCGCGGCTAAGCTCGTTAATAACCAGTGACTGCGCTACCTGCGATGAGGTTTCGGTTGAAAGGCGGGCATTTTCAACCGCCGCGCCCGCCTGCGCGCCCAACGCCTGCGCCATGCGCATATCGCGATGGGTAAAGCTGCGGGTATACGATTGCAGCGAAACCTGCAGCAGGCCAATGCTGGCATCGCCCACCACCAGCGGCACCAGCATACGGCTGGTATCCCCCAGTTTGCGCATCTCTTCCAGTTCGATACGATCGCTATTCACTTCATCACTGCGAATGACGATCACTTGACCGTCACGCAGGGCGCGCGTTTTAGCGGTGTACTGGAACAGATCGTATTCCAGCCCTGCCGGCAAAATACGTTCAGAATCGTCGTTGCGATTGCCGGAAACCTGAACGATCAGGCGTTCTTCAACGTTGTCGTAAATCATCACCGCGCAGTCATCCACATCCAGCGCCTGCATGGTCAGGCGAACAACGCTCTGGAAAACTTCGTTGAGATCGAGCGTGGTAGATGTGGCCTGCGCCGCCTCCAGCAGGGTTTCCAATTCGCGAGTACGCACCAGCGTTTGTTCAAGCAAACTGGCGTTCAAGATATGAATGGCTGCCTGACTGGCGATGATCACCGCCAGATCAACCTTTTCAGGGTCAAATTTACGCGGGCCGTTGAAGGCTTCCAACTCGAAAACACCGCTCGACTGGCCGCCGATTGCCATCGGAATGAGCAGGTAAGCTGAAACCCCTTTCTTAAGCAGTTCCAGTTCAAGCTCAGCATCAGCGATATCGTCTACATTTTCGACCATGATGGTCTGCGGCCGCTTCCAGACGCGCTGCATAATCGGCGCTCTGTCTACCTCAACCACCACTTCAGGCGGCGAATCGCCACGCGGCATTTCAACCACCGCGCGCGCCAGATTGGTATCACGCTCAAACATAAAGGCGCGGGCATTTTCCACGCCCAGCACATTTGCCACTTCGCGCAGCGACACGTCGAGGATATTTTCAATATCCAGAGATTGCGCTAGCGACATAGACACGCGGTTGAGCAAGCTAAGGCGCTGAGTGCGCGCGCCCGCTTCTTCAAAGAGATCGGCATTGGCAAGCGCGACGGCAACCTGATTGGCGAAGGCAACAGCCGCTTGTTCTGAGCGCGAGTCGTAAAGATGCGGCTCGTTGCTGGCAAGGGTGATCATGCCCATCACCTGCCCCTGACGCACCAGCGGCACGCCCAACCAGCTTTTGGTTAACTGGATGCCGGGCAAGCTGTCGTTGGGATTGATATCTGCCGAAAGCGCGCGCTGACGCTCGACCACACTACGCAGTTTCTTCGAGTCATCTATCGGCACATGGATGGGATCGTCCGGCAGATCGAAACCGCGCGCCGCTTCAATCACAAATTCATCGCCTTCGCGATACCAAACGCTCATAGAGTCGTAGCCGATCACGCGCTGCATTTCATCGAAAGCCAGCGTGATGACTTCATCGCGTTCGAGGGCGGCGGTGATGCGGCGTGAAGCTTCGGTGAGCGCTTCAAGCTGGCTGCTGCGGGCGGCAATATCCCGCTCCAAACGGGTACGCTCAGTCACATCGTCTACCAGCACCACCGCGCCGCGCGCAAAATCATTGGAAAGCAGCGGGTAGATGCTGAAATTCTGAATCATCGGCTCGTTATTGAGCGTGAGGCGCGCATCATTCAGTTCGACGGGCTGAATGGTATCAATGACCGATTTGAAGCCTTCACGCAGCACAGGCTTAAGTTCAGGGCGATAGGTGAACAAATCCTGACCGGCGGCATCTTCGCTAAAACCATAACGACGGCGGATAAAGTCGTTAGCGATGAGTATCTTGCCGGCGCGATCCAGTACGATCAAGCCCTGCTGAATAGACTGGAAGATCGACTCGTTGAACAGTCGTAAATTGACGGCCTGACCGAACAAGCGCGCGTTTTGCACGGCTACTGCGGTAAGGTTGGCAATACGCTTGATCAGCGGGCGGTATTCGTCAAACCCGAAGGCGTTGACCAGATTGCTGCCGATGTGCATGGAACCCAGCACAAAACCGCCGGTAATCAGCGGGACAACCAGCGTCGTGCGTTCGCCTTCGGCTTGCCACGTGCGAAGATCGTCATAAGGGGAAGCTTCTTCGGCGCCTGCGTAGTATAGATAGTCGTGACCGTCAGTAAAGGTACGTCCCTGCGCGGTATTGTCCAGCGTTGGCACATGATCCCGCCCGATGACGATGGCGTTATCAGGCGTGATCGAAACACGTACCAGATCGAAGCCATCCTGCTCGTTATCCACAAGCGCCAGCGTCATGCGCTGGAAAGGCAGCAGGCGAAGAACCCCCTGCGCCACACCTTCCACAATCTGGTTCAAATCCAGCGTGCTGGAAATAGCCTCCATGACTTCATTCAGGCGCGCTTCCTGTTCGGCGCTGCGCAGCGAAGCCAGGTACAGGCGGTTATTCTCAATCGTGGCTGCCGCCTGATGCGCGAAAATTTCCAACACTTCTACCGCGCCACGTTCAGGGCGGCGGCCATCCTGCGGGCGATCCAGGCTCATCAAGCCCAGCACTTCGCCAGTCACGCCGCGAATTGGCACCAGCAGCATATCACCATCGCGCCACTGGTCACGCCCCTGCGGGTGCAGCGTGCGCTGGCCGGTAAACTGGGCGCTGAAGGTTTCCAGCCCATCTACATACCATTTCTTCAACTTTTCAAACGGCAAAAACAGGCTTTCGCTGATGCGGAAGGTGTCTCTGGCGACAAGTTCTTCAAAAGCCGCAAGGGGCATGGCGCGCCCCTTACTCTCCTCGAAAACATCAATCGGCAAGCCCGCCTGCGCTAAGCGACGGAAGGCCGGTTGGCCGGTGGCATCGTCCAGCAAGGTCATCACGACCGTGTCGTAGCCGCAGCTTTGCTGGATGCTATAAGCGATTGCCTCCAGCATGGTTACAGGATCAACATTGCTTTGCAGCATTTGCCCCAGCTCAAAAATCTGGTTCAACTGCTCAACACGGCGGCGCAGGCGGTTACTGCGATCCTGATTTTCGAGATAGCGCAGGTTATTGCCATAGCTCAAGCTGGCTTTAGAAGCCAGCGTCATCAGGAAAGTCGCGGCGCGTGCATCAAAATGATTGGGCTGGCTGCTGTACAGATGGAAAAACGCCAACCACCTGATCTTCATAGGTGAAGGCGGCCGCCAGCGCTGACCGTGCTTCTTCCGGCGCAGGCTTCAATTCCGAATTAGCATAGTCTTCAACAATGACTGCTTCTGTGCCTGCGCGCACCGCCGCCAGTTCAATATCGGACAGCCCTTCCACCGGCTTTCGTTCGCCTAAGCGGCGTTCCAATTCTGGCATTTCCGGCTCGCGCCATTCGCTGGCGGGCTGCAAGAGCGCGACGGTATTGCCATCGGCATCGGCAGCGCGCACAGCTTCCAAACGGGCAACATCCAACACGGTTTCAAAGTCCAGCGTCTGCGCCAGTTCATTGCTCACGCGGCTGATCGCGTCCAGCTCTTGTAAACGACGGCTCAGGTTCTGACCGGTAGTTTCGTAGATGCGGATACGATCCAGCGCCGAAGCGACTTGCACGCCGATAGCCGAAAGCGTTTTGATATCTTCGTCCGTGAAGCCCCCACGCTTGCTATTGGTGACGCCCATTTCACCAAGCGTTTGATCGCCGACAACCAGCGGCACCAGCACCGACTGGCGGATATTCAATTCCTGCGCCAGATCGCGATAGGCAGGCAGCACCCGCTTATCGCTTAACACATCGTTGCTCAAGTACGGTTGACGGGAAATGGCAACGCTGTATTCAAAGCCCTTGCTGTAGGTGCTCACCACAATCGGGCGATCAATTTCAACGCCGAAGATATAACGCGGCGGGGTGGTCAGCGTGCCTGCCGCCTGATCGAGAACGCTGATATAAACAGACTGGCTTTCCATCACGCGGGCAACTACCGCCAGCGTCGGCAAAAAGCTGTCTTCGGTGGTTAAAATCTTGTTGGAAAGCTCAGCAATCTGGCGCAGGCTTTCCGCCTCTTCAGCGCGGCGCTGCGCCTCACGGAACAGGCGGGTGTTCTCAATTAAGCTGGCGATTTGCGCGGCAAAGATATACAGCAAGCGGCCATCTTTATCGGTGAAGTCTTCACCATCCAGGCGGTTCCCCACCTGAATCATGCCGACTTTCTTGCCGCCAGTTTCCATCACCGCAAGCAGCGTTTGCCGGATGCCAAGCGACGAGACGACGCCTTCCAGCCCCGCGCCGACGATGACCTTATCCACAACCGCATTATTGGTAAACCACGTGTCTTCCTGCCGCCAGATACCTTCAATCGCGCTGTCAGGCTGCAACGGGATTTGATAGCTGGCAACCTGTTCGTCTTTCAAGCCGTGAAAAGGAAGCCGCGCGCGCAGATTATGGGTGTTCTCATCGTATAGAAGCACGCCGCAGAATTGCACGCCCATCAAACGCGCAATACGCTCGGCGGCGCTGGCATAAAATTCCTGTTCGCGGGTTAGCGTGCCTAAAGCCTGCGTGATTTCCTGCACGGCGGTCATTTCAGTATCCCGCCGCTGCTCAGACTGCGCCAACCGCATATCTTCAATAATCACGGCCACTTGAGAAGCCATCAACCGCAGATTGTCTATGTCGCGCAGGCTAAAGCCGCTGCTGCCACGCTTATTGTTGACCTGAAGCAGGCCGATTCTGCGACTGCCGATGATCAGCGGGGCAACGGCTGTACTTTTCACGCCGGCGGTATTTGCCAGCAGCGCCATGCCCAACGCTTCTACATCAGGCTCGATACGCAGATCGTCGCTGTACCACGAGTCGCCATTCAGCAGGCGCGTGCGGGGGAGCGTGTTCACGCCAGCAGGGATGATGTAATTCCGAACAACCGCGTGTGGAAGGCCAAGATACGGCTCTTGCGCCACCAACGCATCACGCCGCTCATCGTAAATCAGCACGCCGCATTGTTCAGCGCCAGAAAGCGCGGCGATACGTTCGGTAATTGCGCCCAGCGCAAAATCAATCGTTTCGGGGTCTTCAGGGTCGTAATCAATTTGCTGCAACCCGGCAAGGTCTTGTATACGGCGCTGCTGGTCGGTGTAAATTTCAGCGTTGTAAATGGCGGTTGCCATCGGCTTGGCAATTGCCTGAAGCAGCGCTGTATCAGCAGGCGTAAAACTGTTTGCGCGGGTATGAAAAAGCTCAAACGTGCCGATGAAACGCTCGCCAAGCAGCAGGGGAACGCCGACGAAGCTGTTATAGCTGTTATTGGGAAGCGCAGGCTGGATAGCATCGGGCGCGTTTTTATCGGCGACCAACAGTGGTTGACGTTTAGCAGCAATCCAACCAGTGATGCCTTCGCCTTCGTGGTACTTGCCGCCAGCATCAGAGATGGCAACCACGTAAGCGGCGCTGCCGACCCAACCACGCGGCGTAAGCGTGCGCGTTTCCTCATCCCACAGGCAAATCTCGCCAGCATCGGCGGGTATCACCTTGCGAACAATCGTCAATAAAGCTTGCAGCGTGGTTTCAACACCGAGACTAACGTTGACGGTTTCGCCGATTTCCGAGACGATTTGAACGGCTTTGCTGAGATCCAGCACTTCGCTTTGAGCGCCAACACCGCCAACATCGCGCAGTACCAGCACTGTGCGCAGGCCTTCATCAGCGGGAATTTGATGCGACGTGCCTTCTACCCAGCGACTGCCGATTTGAAAGGCCGCCTGCCCCGCGCCAACAAACAAATTCAGGAAGACATCGGAAGGCTGCGCCAATGCTGCCAGAGCTTCAAGGTCAAGATCAGCCGTTTCAAGGCCAAATATCTGACGCGCATTGTCGTTGACGAAGATGATTTGCCCAGATTGGCTGGCAACGATGACGGCATCGTTTGCCCCAGCTCCGGGCGAATCGTATTGAACGGCGGTTTCAATTTCAGGAAGGCGGCCTAATTTCTGCCGCTGGCGTACCCACAGATACAGCCACAGCAGCACCACCGCACCGCCAACAAAAAGAATGACTGCCAACCCCATCGTCAATCCTAATAACTCATGACTTCAGCGGCGGCAAGGCACGGGAAGAATATCGCCCTCATCTACCACGAGGTCAGGATATTCGCGCTGCTATCTTGCCCGGTCAGGCCGCGACGGCGGTCTTCCACCGCGAGTTCGGTGATTTCACGAATATCTGAAAATTGATGCGTGCGCGTGGATACCGCGCCAATGCTGAGGGTCATCAACGGCACCTGCCGCTCGCCCATCACGCCATCTGGCACCAGAATGTAGCCGCGCTCACGATCAATAAATGAATAATGCTGCTTCACTTCATCATCGAAACGATCAATGATGGTTTGTTTGAGGTTTTCATAATCAGGGGTATGGGTCACGATTATGAAATTATCGCGCCCCGGATGACCTGCATAATCATCGCTGGTGCCTAAACTGTCAATAACTTCGCCAATCAGCAAAGCAACAAAACGGATCACTTCGTCGCCAGCCACAAAGCCATAAACATCGGTGAAAGCATCAAAATTGTTGATTTTGATGTCCATGTACGTCCAAAGCTTGCTGCTTTGCATCAAGCCGCGCAGATGATCCTCAATCAGGCGGCCAGAAGGCAGGTTTGATTTGCTGTCAATCTGCGTTTGGCGGGTCGCTGCCAGAATCGAGTTCTGCACGCGCAGCTTCAATTCTTCAATATCAAACGGCTTGGTGATGTAATCATCCGCGCCCAGTTCAAGCCCTTGAATTTTGTCGCTGCGATCATCTTTCTGCGTCAGAAAGATGATGGGGATATGGCTGGTTCGGGCTGTGGTGCGCAGTTCCCGGCACACATCATAGCCGTTCATATCTGGCAGCATGATGTCCAGCACGATCAGATTGGGAAGCTGTTTGCGTGTGGCAACCAGCGCTTCACTCCCACGCGAACATACCTGCACCTCAAAGCCCTGCGAGGCGAAGTATATTTTCAGCATATTTGAAATATCAAAGTCGTCTTCGACGACGAGGATGCGCCCTTTGCTCATGCTCGCCCCACCCCAGCGTGCTTCAACAGTGTAATGTTAATGATACAGAGGAAATGTTGCAGGCGCTATAAAGGTCGTTTGGGCGATTATCAAATTTTCCCCAATTTTTCCTGAATTAGAAGCTGCGCGGGCTTATTTCACCCTAATTGTGACCTGCTGGGTTAGTTTGCCCTGATCGCTCTGGTATTCTGCTGTGACCACAACATCGCCGCCAGCAAATGGCCCGATTTCGCGCTGACGGCCGTAGAGGGTAAAGGGTTGCAGCGTTAGCGGCTCTTCTGGTTGCCCAAAAGTTGGCTCAACATTCGGCAGGATCATGCCTTGCCCCTGCGGGTTCGGCCCAATCAGATTGTTGCGAGACACCGCCACCGGCTCGTAACTATCGTTCAGCAGCACGACGCGCACAGGGATTGGCTGAGAGGCAGCAGCAGTTTGCGGAGCATGAATTTCGAGTTTCACGATTTCCCTTCCAATTCACTCGCCTTGCGCATCAGGGCAAGAAATGTCCCGTCATGTTCAGTGTAGCACCGGTTGCAGCGCGGCGGCGAATCGCACCATAATCAGCGGCTAGTATCTGCAACGGGATCGCATATTCGCCGTATATAATGACAGAGTCGTTAACGCCTGAGAATGAGTTTATATGATTGGCCGCTGGTGGTATTACCTCAAATATGCCGCGCGTAACCTGCGCCGGAGCACACGCTGGACTATTTTCGCCATCTTTTGTATCGCTGCCGGTGTGGCAGCGGTGGTGGCGCTGCGCTCATTAGGCTTAGCCATTGGCGATTCGCTGGTGGAAAACGTGCGCCAGCAAAATCACGGTGACATCACCTTGAGCTTTTCCAGCAGCGGCGGCTTTAGTTTTGATCTGGGCAGTTCGGCAGACAACGCCGACACTTTCACACCTAACGCCGTCGCCAACGCCCAGCAATGGGCGCAGCAGCACAACGCCACCTTCACCGCATATACGCTCAATTCAGCATCACAGGTGACGCCAATAGATGCGGTCACCGTTGGCCGCCCGCAGTTTGTCAGCCTATTTCTGATTGATCCTGAAACCTTCCCGCCGACCAGCCCGATTGAACTGTTAGACCCCGCCGGAACAACGCTAAGGGATGCGTTGGCAGGCGAAAACAGCATCGTTATCAGTCAAAATCTGGCTGCCTCGCAAAGCTTAAGCGTTGGCGATACGGTACGGGTAAGTGGCACAGAAGAAACGTTCACCGTGACCGGCATCGCGCCCACTGAAGCTGAAGCAGGCACTGGCAACCTGTTCGCCTCATTTTTTGGTTTTGCCTATTTACCAATCAGCGACGCGGCCATTCTGCAAGTGCCGGCGCAGCCAAACACCATCAGCATCGCCCTCCCTTCCAGCACTCCCAGCGAAACTATCGAGCAATATGCGCGTGAACTACTGCCGCTAACCCGCGCGCCAAATTACACCACCTCCAGCGAACTGCTGGAAGGCAACCAGATCGCTGGCGATATCATCGGGCGATTCATCGTGGTCATGGGATTGGGCGCGCTGCTGATCGGCGGCGTAGGCATCATCAACACCATGCTGGTGATGGTCGGGCGGCGTACCAATGAGATCGCCGCGCTCAAGACGTTGGGCTGAAAGGGCGGCAGGTCGCTGCGATGTTCCTTTCAGAAGCGCTGCTGCTAGGGATTATGGGCAGCATTGTGGGCGTCGTGTTGGGCTTGCTGCTGACTGGCATCGTGTATCAGTATGGCGAAACATTCTTGCAGCAGCGTTTACCCGCGCGCATCTATCCTGAAGCTATCCTATACGGCATGGTGCTAGGCACAGTGGTGACGCTGGTTTTCGGCGTCTTGCCTGTGCTGACCGCCAATAAAGTGCGCCCGGCTACTATTTTACGGCCTAATGAGACAGCGCTGCCTGCCACCGGATGCTTGAATGTATTCGTCACCCTGATTCTGGTGGTTGTGGTCATTGGCGCGATTGCCGGGCGGATTCTGGGCAGCATTCCAGCCGGAATCATCGGCGTGGCGCTCACCCTGCTGCTGCTGGCATTTCTAGTCGGCGTCATGTGGGTGATCGTGTGGTTCGTTGGCAAACTTCCCAGCTTTGGCATCGCCGATTTGCGGCTGGCGCTGCGCAACCTGTCCTCCCGACGTATCCGCACAGCAACGACGCTTCTGGCATTGGCGGCAGGCATGTTTGCGCTGAGCAGCATCACCTTTGTGGGCGCGGGCACGCGGGAACTGTTGAATTTCCAACTGACACAAAACTTTGGCGGCAACGTGCTGGTATTCCCGCTGCTAGGCATGGTGTCACCGGCAATCGGGCAGGCTACGGTCAACGCGCAAGTGAGCAATATGCAGGGCATCGAATACACCACGCAAACGATGACCTATTCGGCAAACCTGATTGCGATTGACGGCGCGCCGCCCCCGGAAACTGAGATGCAAGCGCTGATAGAAGAAGCGCCAAGACGCGCTCAGCGCATATTCAACGCTTTGCGGCTTCAGGCGCGCGAAACGACCAACCCTAACCCCGCGCCATTCACCGTGATCGCCGGGCGAACGCTAACGCCAGAAGATAACGGGCGCGCGGTGATGCTGGTCAGCGACGACTTTCTGACCCAGCAGCGCGGCATCGGATTGGGCAGCATGCTGACCTTAGAATATAACGACGCGACATACAGCTTTGAGGTGGTAGGCGTTCTGGGTACCGCCAGCAGCGTTTTTGGCAGCGTGGGGCAGTATATCATCCCGCCAGATAGCATCACCCAGTCGCCAAATTTCGCCCTGACTACGCTGCAAGTTGCGCCGGAAAACTTAAATCAAGTGCTGCTTGATCTTTCCGCCAACCCGCTGATCATCGCGCTGGATATCAGCTTTATTGACAGCCTGCTAGGGCGGTTGATCGCGCAGTTTAGCGCCATTCCGACGATTGTCGGGCTGCTTTCACTGCTGGCGGCGGCGGTGGCGATGGCGAACACGGTATCGCTGGCAACGCTGGAACGGCGGCGGCAAATCGGCATCCTTAAAGCCGTCGGGCTAAAAGGGCAGCGGGTGCTGTGGATTATGCTGCTGGAAAATACGGCTATTGGCCTGCTGGGCGGGTTTTTGGGCATTGGCTTAAGCGCATTGGGCGTGGCGCTGATGACCGCGCTGGGGACTGGCATCCCGACACCTATTCCCAGTACCGCTGTTCCTGTTGCCATCGCGCTGATGGCGGCGGCGGTGCTGATCGCATGGGTGGCAACTTTCCTGAGCGCGCGGCCAGCAGTACGGGAACGCGTGACAAACGTGCTGCGATATGAGTAATAAAATGGCGCAAAGAGGAACAATATTCATCACTTCCCTTTGCGCCAATAGGCTTACAGCAGCGAAATTACTTTGACGATCTCCAGTTTAACAGGGCGATCTTACGAGCATTCGCGCAATCGTCAACCAACGTCGCTAAACGCTTCTGGCGAGTTTCTGGCTTTTTGGCGCTGATCACCCAATGCGTAGAGGTGCGGCGATAGCCGGGTGGGCGAGATTGAAACCATCCCCACGCTTCGGGATTTTGCTGAAACTGTGCGATTTCTCCCTCGCTGAACGCTGGTTCCTGCTCCTGCTCAAAGGAATACACGCGCGATTTATCTTCTCTGCGCTTGCTATAGGCTGCCAAACCCGCCGGGTGCATTAAGCCCTGTTTGGTTAGCGCTTCAACTTTGGCAATATTGATCGCGCTCCAATTGCTGGTGTGCTTGCGCGGGGTAATGCGGTTCATGTAGCTGTGTTCATCAACAGTTTTGCGGATGCCGTCAATCCAGCCAAAACACAGGCATTGATCAACCACTTCCGACCAGGTGATGCTGGGGCGGCCTGTGCTTTTTTTGTACATGCCTACCCAGAGTTCAACTGCCGTCTGATGATTAGCTTCCAACCATGCGCGCAGATGGGCGGCAGTCTCAAAAAACATTGGTTCTTCAGCCATAGATTAGTTCCAGTCTCCTCCTAAGCCAGATACGCGCCGCTGATTGCGGGTTTGACGGGGATCGCGCTGATTTTCTGCCGGATTAGCACGCCCGCCGCTGATGGCACGCTTCGCTTTTTGCACATCACTTTCGTGCTTGAGCAGCACGGTCAGCGTGTTTTCCAGCGTTTCACGGTCAAGGCTGTCAGCATTGAGCATGACCAACGCCCGCGCCCAGTCAATAGTTTCAGATACACTGGGGTTTTTCTTCAAATCCATGCCGCGCAACCCCTGCACAATTTCTACAGCCTGCGTCGCCAGCCGCGCCGGAAGTTCAGGCACGCGCATCCGCACGATGTTCAGCTCTACTTCCTGCGATGGGTAGTCAATGAACAGGTACAGGCAGCGGCGCTTAAGGGCTTCGCTCAGTTCGCGCGTGTTATTGCTGGTGAGCAGCACAACTGGCTGATGTTTGGCTTTGATCGTGCCGATCTCTGGAATAGACACCTGAAATTGACTGAGAGCTTCCAGCAGAAACGCCTCAAATTCGGCATCTGCGCGGTCAATTTCGTCAATCAGCAGCACAACCGGCACATCAGAAGTCATAGCCTTCAAGAGCGGCCGCGCCAGCAAAAAGCGTTCGCTGAAGAAGATATCCTCCTCCTGCGCCAGCCGATCTGCTGCTTCGGTCAGCGAATTGGCATTAGCCAGAATCTGGCTGAGCTTATCCCGCAGAAGCTGTGTGTAGAGCATCTGCTTGGCATATTCCCACTCGTACAGGGCTTTGCTTTCATCCAGCCCCTCATAACATTGCAAGCGGATTAGCGGGCGGCCGCTGACCTTTGCCCATGCCTGCGCCAATTCGGTTTTGCCAACGCCAGCAGGCCCTTCAGCCAGCACCGGCTTCCCCAGTTTTTCGGCTAGAAACATCACCGTTGAAATTTCATCGGTGGCAATATACTGCACATTACGCAGCGCATCTTTTACGCGCCCCATTTCATTTGCCATGAGACTCATCCAATCCCAGTAACGCGACCTCCAAAGTGTACCGCCTTTTACAAGGTTCGGAATTTTTCCTAGCCGAATGTATAGATGAGCGATTGAGCGCAGCGGCTTCCGGTTATATCACCAGCAGGCATCACCATTCCCTGCCGGACAGGTTACAATCGAAAAAACTTGTACCTGTTTGGAGATGCTATGGTTAAGGCGTTAGTCACTGGCGGCACCGGCTTTGTTGGCTCGCATGTAGCGCGCACGCTGGTTGAAGCTGGCCATCAGGTTCGCATTCTGCATCGCGCCAGTTCAAAGCTAAATGCGCTGGAAGGGCTGATTTATGAAAGCGCGTTTGGAGATGTGACCGATCAACCCGCTCTACGCGCCGCCTGCGAAGGCTGTGACTGGGTGTTCCACGTGGCGGCGGTGGCCGATTACTGGCGGGCAGACGGCAATCACTTGATGCATGTTAACGTAGATGGCACACGTTATGTGCTGCAAGCGGCAAAAGAAGCGGGCGTGAAGCGGGTGGTCTTCACCAGCAGCGCGGCGGCAATCGGCAGGCGCAATGATGGGCAACCCGCCAGCGAGAGCGTGCGCTTTAACCAGTCGCCTGCCAACTTTCCGTATGCCTACAGCAAGGCGCTGGCTGAAGAATTTGTGCTGGAAGCGGTGGAGCAAGGGCAGGATATCGTCACTGTAAACCCGGTGGTGGTGATGGGGCCGGGCGACCTGAACAAAATTTCCGGCGAATTTGTGCTGGCGATTGCCAAATGGGGGGCGCTGGTGCCGGTTACCGCAGGCGGCGTAGCCGTGACCGATGTGCGCGATGTTGCCCGCTGGCATGTAGCCGCAGCAGAACACGGGCGCACAGGGGAGCGTTACATTCTCGGTACGGAAAATGTGGCCTATTCCTACTGGTTCATGCTGATCGCGGATACGGTTGGCAAATCACGCCCCGGCTTTCACGTGCCGTCCAGCCTGCTGCCGATCACGGCAGATATTATCGGCCTGCTGCGGCGATTAGGCATCAATGTACCGGTAGACAGCACGCAAACACGCATGGCCGGGCAAAACATCTTCTTTGAATTCGATAAGGCATGGAGCGAACTAGGAAAGCCGCGAGTGGATATGAAAACCAGCCTGCGCGATACCTACAACTGGTATCACGAACACGGGTTCATTTAGCTTCATGCGGCTCATCCGCTTCTGGAAGCCCTACGGCGTGCTGACCAAATTCACGGACAGCGAAGGCCGCCCCACGCTGGCGGATTATATTGACGCGCCGGGATTGTATGCTGCCGGACGGCTGGATTTAGATAGCGAAGGGCTGCTGCTTTTGACCGACAGCGGCGCGTTCAATGCGCGGCTTACCCAGCCAAAATATCGCCATTTGCGCACGTACTGGGTACAGGTAGAGCGCATTCCCGATGAAACGGCTCTCGATAAACTGCGTCAGGGGGTCTTGCTAAAAGATGGGATGACGCTGCCAGCGTTGGCGCGGATGCTGGACGCGCCGCCACAAATTGACGGGAAGCCGCTGCCTGAACGATCTGTGCCGATCCGCTTCCGCAAAAATGTTCCCACAGCATGGATCGAATTAAGCCTGATTGAAGGGCGTAACCGGCAGGTGCGGCGGATGACGGCGGCGGTTGGCTTTCCAACGCTGCGGCTGGTGCGCTGGTCAATCGGGGAAGGCGCCAGTTTGATCAGCTTAAGCGGTTTGCAACCCGGCGAATGGCAGCCTGTTGAGGACAAGATTACCCGGCTGATCCGGGGGCGATTTCAGCGGCGATAAATCATTCGGGCTTCATGCCGCTTCAGGCAGGAATCTGCAACTGCAATTCAGGGGGCAGATTCTGCCGCAAAATCGCTTTCAGGTCGGGCGAAGGCACAGCGCCGGTGCTTTCTAAAGCCAGCAGCACCGAGCCAACCACTGGCGGCACATCAATCCGCGTGACGTGCGCATTAGGAGCCTTTTCACCGACTAATTCAGACACCGTTTTAAGCAGTAAATCACCTTTGCCCCAAAATAAGCTGCCGCCCAGTACCACATCGCAATCTACATCTATTAATTCCAGCTTGCGCAGCATGGCAACAGCCGATGTTGCCAGCTCAACCCCTTGTTCGCGGATGATTCTGGTAGCGACCTCATCGCCCTGCGTGCTGATCTCAAAAATCAGCGGGGCAAGATGGCGCACATGCTCATAGGTGACTTTTCGATCTGCCCAATATTCGGCCAGCGTCGGAAAATCTGGCGCATTGAACGCCCGTAACACTGCATCTTGAAGAAGGGTCGGCTCGCCGCGACCATCCCACGCGCGAAACGCCGCGCCAATGCCGGACATGGCAATATCGCCACCGCCGCCATAGTCGCCAGTGAAGCCGCCCAATGCCGGAAAGCGGATTTCCTTGCCGCTGCGGCTGATTCCGCCAGCGTTGAAGCCTGTGCCGCAGACGATACCAACGCCATAAGGAAAACGGCTGCCTGCGCGGAAAATTCCCATTACGTCATTACGCAGCGTGAATATTCCCGGCAGTTGAAGCTCGCTCAGCTTTTGAGTCAACTTCTGGAAATCAAGCGGTGTATCTGCCGCTGCCATGCTGAAGCAGCTTGCATCCGGCGAGCGCCCTTGCAGCGCGCCCTTAACCGCCTGCTTGACGGCAGCATACGCGCCTTCCAACCCGAGAACGTGATAATTCGAGCCGCCGACCTGTGACCAGCCTAAGACCTGCCCTTGATCGTCTGCTAGCAGCGCTGCCGTTTTCGAGCCACCGCCATCAAGTCCTAAAATCAGCATTTTATGAACCTATTTTCCCGTAAAGTTGGGCAAGTAAGCTGCATGTGCCGTTTTAATATCATTCCACAGCGCAGTTGCCACATCCCATGATGGCACAAGTGGATGGGTGAACAGCGCTAATTTGGCGATAGACTCATCGCCCGTTACGGCGGCTTCAACGGTTAGTTCCTCATACGCCTTAACCGATACCACCAATCCGCGAATCGCGGGCGGCAAGCCGCCCTGCATCAACGGCTGCGCCCCGCTTTTGCCGATCACGGCTGGCACTTCAACCACCGCGCCTTCAGGTAAATCGTTAATGCTGTGCTGGTTAGGCACGTTGACGATATGTACTTCACGGCGATCCTGAGCGATAGCGCGAATCAAGTTGACGGCAGCGGTTGAGTAATAAGCACCGCCGCGCGTTTCCAGCAGTTTCGGCTTCTCTTTTAGCTCAGGGTCTTTGTAGAGTTCCAGCAGTTCGGCTTCTACCCCTTGCAGATATTCAGCGCGGGTTTCTTCAGCAGTAAGCTGCTCGCGCAGCACGCGATCCGGATGGGCGAAATAGCGGATGTAGTAATTGGGGATCAAGCCTACTGTTTTGAGATATTCATCATCCAGATTGCCGCCAGCCCACGCCAATTTCAGGGCTTCATCGGTCACATCCCGCCCGTTAACCAATGCGCGCGCCCAACTCAGGTGATTCAAGCCCATATAGCGCAGTTCCACCTCTTGCGGCGAAACTTGTAGTTTTTCAGCGACACGCATCTGCATATTGATCGGCACATTACACAGCCCGATCACTTTCACATGGGTAAGGCGATTCAGCGCTTCAACCACCAGCCCTGCCGGGTTGGTAAAGTTGATCAGCCATGCATCTGGCGCAAAACGTTCAATATCACGGGCGATATCCAGCATCACGGGAATAGTACGCAAGGCTTTGGCAAAACCGCCGGGGCCAGTGGTTTCCTGACCGAGAACGCCATGCTGCATCGGCAGCTGCTCATCAAGCGCGCGGGCGGCCAAACCACCAACCCGCAGTTGGGTCACCACAAAATCCGCGCCAGTAATCGCCTCGCGGCGGTCAGTGGTGCGCACCAATTTCACAGGCAGATCGCCAAGCATACGCTGCACAAGATCGCCCACGACTTTTAAGCGATCTTCAGAAATATCCATCAGCGTGATCTGCGCGACGGGGAGTTCGTCGTAATAACGGATAAAGCCCTCGATGAGTTCAGGGGTATAGGTGCTGCCGCCGCCAATAACCGTAATTTTGAGCGCGTTCATGGAAAGTTCTACTCCAGTTTTTGGCTGTGGCTCAACTTATGTGATCCAGAGCCACCTGCCCGATATTCAGCATTATAAACGGGAAATGACAAATATGGGAGCGCTCCCAGAACTATTTTGCCACCATTTTGGGCAATTTACCCATTAACGGATAATGGTTCCCACACTTTCATCGCCCTGGAAAGCGCGAATCAGCGCGTTTTCATCCCAGAAGTTGAGCACCAGAATGGGCATATTGTGTTCCTGGCACATGGTAAAAGCGGTCATATCCATGATATTCAGGCGATCTGTAATGACCTTTTCATAGCTGATGCTGGCATAACGTGTAGCCGTAGGGTCTTTACGCGGATCGGCTGAATACACGCCGTCTACTTTGGTGGCCTTGATGATGATGTCTGCGCCAATTTCCATAGCCCGCAGCGCGGCGGCTGAGTCGGTAGTGAAATAGGGGTTGCCTGTGCCGCCAGCGATGATGACCACGCGGCCTTTTTCAAGATGGCGAATGGCGCGCAGGCGAATATAGGGTTCAGCCAGCGCCTTAACCTCGATTGCGGTTTGCACACGACTGGTTACGCCAGCGCGTTCCAACGCATCCTGCAGCGCCAGGCCGTTCATCACAGTAGCCATAATGCCGATCTGGTCAGCGGTGCTTTGCGCCATCCCCCGTTCAACACCGTCTTTGCCGCGCCATAGGTTGCCGCCGCCAATAACGATGGCGATTTGAACGCCAAGCTGGTGCAATTCCTTGATGCGTTCAGCAATCAATTCCGCCTGATCCGGATCAATGCCATATCCCCGCTCAGGGGCTAATGCCTCACCGCTTAGCTTCAACACGACCCGGCGGTAGGCCGGCTTTGGCGCTCCATCATTACTAATTAACATCTCGCTTCCCCTTCAAAACAGGTAAAAGGGGGATCAGCAAATTAGCTGATCCCCCAAAAATTGTGATCGATAACGGACGGTTTCCTCGTGTAAGTTGACGATTCTTGCCCATACCGTTTCCTCGTAGCAGCGAGTCTAGATTTTACTCACCTGCGTCAGCTTCGCCAGAGTCGCCCAGCACAAAGCAGGCAAAACGGCGAATTTCAATGCTCTCGCCCGTTTCAGAGACCGTTTCAGATAGAAGCTGCTGAATGGTCTTGGAATCATCCTTCAGCCAGGGCTGTTCCATGAGGACGATTTCCTGATAGAACTTTTCCATACGACCATCAACGATTTTATCAACAACGGCGGCAGGCTTGCCTTCTTCCAGCGTGCGGCGGCGGTACAGTTCACGCTCAGCTTCGATGATGGCGTTCGGCACATGCTCGCGCTTGATGTACAGCGGCTTCAGGTTGGCGATATGCAGCGCAATTTCCTTGCAGAAGTTGCGAAAGTTATCCGTATTCGCCACGAAGTCAGTCTCGCAGTTGATTTCAACCATCACCCCCAGGCGGCGGTTGAAGTGCAGATAAGTTTCGATCAACCCTTCGTTCATGGTACGGCCAGCGTTCAGCTTCTTAATCGCTTTTGCTGCGCCGCGCTCACGAAGATATTCCACCGCTTTTTGTATATCGCCGCCGGTTTCTTCCAGCGCCTTCTTACAATCCAGCGGGCCTGCGCCGGTCATTTCGCGCAGGTCTTTCACCAATTGAGCAGTAATTGTCGTCATGTCCGATTATTCCTCGTCCGATTCATCGAATACCTGCTTGCCCTTGATTTTCGCAAGGACAGATTCGCCAAGCAGGTCTTCGTCTTTGGCTTCATCATAGGCGCTGAAATCGCTGGAGAATGCGGCATCGCCAGCATCCTCATCATCGCGCTTACGCATTGAGCGGCCTTCGATCACAGCATCCGCAAAGGTTTCCAGAATGAGCTTGACCGAGCGCACCGCGTCATCATTGGCGGGCAGAACATAATCAACCTTATCCGGATCGCTGTTAGAGTCTGCCAGCGCGAGCACCGGAATATGAATGGTGTTGGCTTCCTTCACAGCAGTTGCTTCGCGGTTGGTATCAACGACGATCAGCAGTTCAGGCAGCTTATTCATAATACGGATACCGCCAAGGCGTTCCTGAAGCTTCTCAATCTGGCGATCCTTGATCAAGCGTTCTTTCTTGCCAAGAATTTCATATTCGCCAGCTTCGCGCTTCTTTTCCATCGTCTTCAGCGTATCAATACGCTTGCGAATGGTCGTCCAGTTGGTGAGCGTGCCACCCAACCAGCGCTTGTTGACGTAAGGCATACCGCAGCGTTCGGCTTCACGGGCGACGGCTTCCTGCGCCTGGCGCTTTGTGCCAACGAACAGCACCGTGCCACCCGCCGAAGCAATATCGCGGATCATATCGTAATAGGCGTTCAGCTCAACGATAGTCTGCTGAAGGTCAAGGATATGGATACCGTTGCGATGGGTGAAGATGTAGGGCTTCATCTTCGGGTTCCACTTGGTCGTGCGATGACCGAAGTGAACACCCGCTTCCAGAAGCTGTTTCATGGAAACTTGAGAGGGCATTATAAGGCTCCTGTTGCCAGTGTTTACTCACATCACCGATCACACCCGGCACAGCAGAAGACAAAACCTGTTCAGGTTTCGCCCAACACCAGCGACCGAGTCCCGGCGAGTGAAAATAAATGCGATACAAGGCATTTTAGCAGGGGGATATCTGTTTGTGTAGGGCGAGCCGCGCGGGAAGAAAGGCGTGCATCGCGCCGCTTGCCGAAATGAAAACACCCGCGTATAAGGCGGGTGTTCAATGTCAGTTTTGCGTCGAATTACCGGATTACTTAAGCACCGAAACTGCGCTGGCCTGCTTGCCCTTCTTGCCGTCAGTAATTTCGAATTCTACTTTGTCACCTTCGTTCAAGGAACGATAGCCTGTGGAATTGATGCTCGTATAGTGAACGAATACATCAGCGCCGTTTTCAGGAGTGATAAAGCCGTAGCCCTTTTCACTATTGAACCACTTAACGGTGCCCTTGACGCGGTTGCTGCTCATTGAAGTATGCTCCCTGGAGACATAAAAAATATCATGGCTTTGTAACTGCTGCAGCCATTCTGAACCAGAAAGCCCTTCAATTACATGCCACACGGGGCGAAATGCCCCTCCAAGAAAATATGCTACGCCATATTTTATATAAACGCAAGTAGGGAATCTTGCAAACTTATAAGTTAGCCATTCTATTTTACTGACAATATTTTCCAGCCGCTTACGCCTAAAAGTATCCAACCGGCAATCAGCGCGGCGCCGCCTAACGGCGCAACTACCCCCATCAAACGCAAATTCGTAAGGCTCAAAACATATAAGCTGCCAGAAAACAAGATGATGCCAACGGCAAACAGCCTTGCTGCCCACTGCACCCATTTTGAGGAGAGGTGCGACGCCAGCGCGGCAGTTGCCAGCAGGGCTACCGCGTGGATGAGATGATATTGCACAGCCGTCGCGTAGGTCACCGCCTGCGACGGATTGGCATCAAAGTAACTGCCGAGCGCGTGGGCGCCAAATGCCCCCAGGGCGACGCCAGAAGCGCCAAAGATTGAAGCGAGAATAAGGGGTAAACGTGCTGTAGTCATGCGCTAATCATTCTTCATCGAAATATCACCAGGATTGTATCACTTGCCCGTGAATTGGTTACAATCGCCGCGCACTTATAGAGATCGGGAAGAAAATCGTGCTGCTCGCAGTTGATATTGGCAATACCAACATCACGCTTGGCTTATGGCATAACAATGAATGGGCAGCCTCATGGCGGGCGCGTACTGTGCCAGACAAAATGCCCGATGAATATGGCGTGCTGGTCAACAGCTTCTTACGCAGCCAGGGCTTTGATTATCACGTGGTGACGGGCGTGATCATCTCCAGCGTTGTACCCGCGCTTACCCCGGCGTTTGTCGATCTCACCTCTCGTTATATAGCGGTAGAGCCGGTTGTGATTACACACCGCACCCGAATGGGGATTCGTATCGAGATTGACCAACCGGAACAGGCGGGCGCAGATCGCCTGGTGAATGCAGCCGCCGTCACCGCTCTCTATAAATGCAATGCTATCGTCGTAGACTTTGGCACGGCGACCAACTTCGATATTGTGAGCGCAAAAGGGGCATACTGTGGCGGTGCAATCGCGCCGGGAATAGGCATCGCCCACGACGCGCTGGTAGCACGCGCGGCCAAGTTACATAAGATTGACCTTGCGCCCCCGCCCAACCCGATTGGCAGAAATACAATCCATGCGATGCAATCGGGCATTTTCTGGGGCTATGCCGCGCTGGTAGAAGGCATGATTACCCGGCTGAAAACAGCGATGCAAGAGGCGGATATGGGGGATGGCATACGCGTCATTGCCACTGGCGGGCTTGCGCCGCTGTTCCGCCAGCATACGGGCGTGATTGACCAGATTGATCCTGATCTGACGCTTGAAGGGCTGCGTATCATCTATACCATGAACACAGGCGAGTAAGCAGTGACCCGCCGTTGATTATGATGTAGAGTATCTGTACAATGGCATCATCTACGGGGCATAGCGCAACTTGGTAGCGCGCGGCAATTGGGGTGCTGAGGTTGTCGGTTCAAGTCCGGCTGCCCCGACTGGCACAGAATCATGATAGACTGTGCGCAAAACTGCGGGTGTGGTGTAACGGTAGCATACGACCCTTCCAAGGTCTTGGCGTCAGTTCGAGTCTGATCACCCGCTCTTCTGATTTCCACCCACATTCGGGGCCATAGCTCAACGGTCAGAGCAGGCGGCTCATAACCGCTTGGTTCCAGGTTCGAATCCTGGTGGCCCCATGCTATTTCTGAACAACGCGCGTTCAAACTTTGACGGCGCGTTTTTTTATTTATATAGATGATGATTTGATTAGTTTTCGCGGTTTCACAGCCAGATCGGCGTAACATCAAAGGCATTATTGGCGTCTGATCAGCAGATAAAGCAAGTCCTCATTTCCCGGTTCTAAAGCACAGCACCCCAACCAATCCAAGCTATGAGGTCTTGCGCTTCGCCCGTACCGCCGCACAATTTGAGGATGTTCCCATGACCGATAGAATTTCAAAGACCGATGCCGAATGGCGTGAGCAGTTAACGCCAGAGCAGTATGCGGTGCTGCGACAGCACGCCACTGAACGCGCATTCACCGGCGAATATGTGAATACCAAAACGCCCGGCACCTACCTTTGCGCTGCCTGTGGTCAGCCGCTGTTCGATTCGAATACTAAATTTGATTCTCACTGCGGGTGGCCGAGCTTCTGGGATGTTATTGACAGCGGCCATGTTGAGCTAAAACAGGATAACAGCTACGGGATGCAGCGAATTGAAGTGCTGTGCAACCGCTGCGGCTCACATCTAGGCCATGTGTTTGACGATGGCCCGCGTGACACAACTGGCTTGCGCTACTGTATTAACTCGGTGGCGATGAAACTGCGGCCAGACGAAGACAAGGCCTAAAAGAGGTATACGGGGCGCTTGACTGAGCGTCCCGTATGTTGTGATTGACAGGCCGCCCCTATTTACGCGCGTCCAACAACCGGCGCGCCTTCTACAACAGCAAGATCGCCTTCAGTACGATGCATCAGGTAAATAGCTGGCAGCGCGGTGAGCAGCAGCATGACGCCCCCTACCCAGAATGGCACCTGATGGCCTGAGCTAAATAGGACGCCCCCCCAGTGCTGTGCCGAAGATCAGGCCGAGACTGGTGGAGGCGTTGTATACGCCTAGCACCCCGCCGCTGATTTCTTCGCGCCCCGATGTGGTAGCCAGCGCCTGAAGCGACGGCATCATCAGGCCGCTGCCAAGCGCGATTAAGATCAGCGAAAAAGCGCCCACAAGCACCGGCGAATCGAACAGAATGACTGACAACATGCCGGTTGCCCGCAGAAGATCGCCAATCACAATCAGGCGGCGCTCGCCAAAACGCCTCAAGGCCGGTCGCAGCAGCGCGATCTGGGTGATGAACTGGCCGATGCCGATGCAGGTCAGCATCAAGCCTACGCCAAGATTGATGGTCTGCTCCCCTGCACCGCGAAACAATTCCTCTTCGGCGTAAAGCGCGATGGTTGATTGCAAGACAGCGATGCTGAATTGAGCGCAAAAGCCGATCAGCAGGATGATCAAAAGTGAGCGATTGCCAAAAATCTCTGATGGCTTCATGGTGGCGCGCCCCTGCACCTTGCGCTCCAGGCGTTTGGCTTTGGGCAGCGATTCATCCAGCAGGAACCACGTCAACAGCACGGTTGCAATCGTGACGATTGCGCCGATGAAAAACGGCAAGCGATCATTGCCTATGGCAGCAACTAAGCCGCCCAGCGCAGGCCCGAAAATGTAGCCAAGACCAAAGGCCATGAAGATAATACCCAGCCCCTGCGTGCGCTTCTCTTTGGGAGTGATGTCGCTCACATAAGCCTGCGCGACAATCACATTGCCGCCAGTCACCCCGTCTAGCACTCTCGCCAGCAGCAGCACAGCGAAATCCTGTGCTACCGCCATCATGAAGAAGCTAAGCACGGTTCCGATCTGGCTGTAGAGCAGCACGGGCAGACGGCCAAATTTATCGGAAAGCCTGCCGAGAACCGGCGCAGCCAAAAATTGCGCGGCGAAGTAGGCTGCCAGCAGCATTGAGATTTGTTCAGGGGATGCTTCAAAATGGCGCTGCGCGTACAGCGGGAGCATCGGTAATACGATGGTTCCGCCTAGAAAATTGACAAATACGATGAGGAACAGCACTAAGTAGCGCCGGTCACGGAGAAGAGCCATAGTGGATAGGATGATGCTTTAAGAAAACGATGTTCCCATTCTACGCCCCGTAGTTATGACCAACTATAACCACACTTTCGGCCTGACGCCGAAAATCATCAGGGGCGCAAAATTGCGCCCCTGATGGGTGAAATAGATGGTGTTACCACCTTAGTATAGCGTGGTCAATCAGCCGCAGCGTGCCCCAGTGGTCGCGAACTGGTAGACTTTGCCTGGTTCCCTGAGATCGGGGCCGAACAGGATCAACTGGCCTTCAATTGTCGCATAGAGGCTGTCGCCCAATCCCTGCCCGACCAGCGTATTCTGCCCGGAGGCACTCGCATCGTTAAGACCGCTGACGATTTGATCCTGCGTGACGGTGAAAGCCAGCGCGCCATTCCCGGCGGCGTCAATATCCCAAACTTCCATGCCATGATCAGCGGTGCAGTAGGCCGCCAGTGGCGCGCCCAGATCGTAGGCGTTGATGCGGCCATCATTGATAGAGCCGATAGGACTGCTGGGTGTTTCAGTAATACAGTTTGACAAAGGAACTTCGCCAAAATCGCCGAAGCCGACAAAAGTCAGGCTTAGGCTTTGAGCGGTTGAGCTAAAGCCGCCAGCGGTGCTCGAAAACAGGCCGTAGACGGCGGCGGTCTTCTGTTCACCGGGCTGTAAGGTAAAGGTCTCTGAATAGCTGGCGGTTAGCGGGCTATCACGTAAAGTGACGGTCACATCCCCTGGCATCGCCGTGTCATTACGGTAGATGAATTGAGATGTCCAACATATTTGATCAGCAGCGCTGGCAGGCAGCGCGGCAAAGACCAAATATGATGCCAACAGACTCATGAGTGCCAGAACGGCTAGTATACGGCGCATTATTCTTCAATCCTTTCTTTCATGACCCAACACTCATTTCAATCATATATATAAGTTATCTATACAAATCGGGTTTTTTATAAGTTTTTTACAGGTGTGAAAGGAAATAAAAGCGCGATACAACGGGGTGAGTCAGCGCTAAAGCCAGGCGCATGTCCCCATGCCCGTACTGCCAGCAGAGCCATGCCTGAAACCGGCGTGAACGCCATTATTTGCGCTTTTCCACCTCCCCGCCCATATTTTCCAATTCGTTTAGCCTCTCTCGTTTAGTTACGCTCTGGAACGTTTTTGATCTTGTAGCAAGTTTGGCATTACCTTAGACTGTGTAGCTTGAACGATTCTTGCCATTCCCATTCGCTGATCTAGGCGCGAACAGAAAGCCTGCTAACCAGCTATGCCCGAATTGATGGTGGTGCTTCCTACCTATAACGAGACTGAAAATCTGCCATTGATGATCGAGGCGCTGTTTGGGCTTTCGGTGGACGATTTGAATATTCTGGTGGTGGACGATAATTCCCCGGACGGCACCGGCCAGCTTGCCGATACGCTGGCGCAAAAGTACAGCGGGCGTATGCATGTGCTGCATCGTACCGAGAAAAATGGGCTTGGGCCTGCCTATATTGCCGGTTTCGGACAGGCGATAACGATGGGCGCAAAGCTGATTTTGCAGATGGATGCCGATTTTTCGCATCAACCCAAATATATTCCTGAGATGATTGCGAAAATCAACGAAGGCTATGATATGGTGTGCGGATCGCGCTACGCCAAAGGCGGCAGCGTAGACGAATCGTGGAGTTTTTACCGTAAACTGCTCAGCACATTTGCTAATAAATGGTATGTTCGCGCCATTTTAAATGTGCCGATCAGCGACGCTACTGCTGGTTTCCGGCTGTGGCGGCGAGAAACCCTGATCGGCATGGATCTCAGCCGGGTGCAATCCAACGGCTACGTGTTTCAGGTTGAAATGGCGTATATTGCTTATCGTTTAGGGTATAAGCTGACCGAAATCCCAATCCATTTTCCAGATCGGAAGCGCGGTCAATCCAAAATGGATGTGCGTATTCAGCGCGAAGCGGCCATTGAAACATGGCGCTTACGCTCACGTCATGGAAGCCTCACACCACAAATGCGGCACCCGTTAACCTAACAATCGCCAGTAATTTCTTGCCCGGCGGGGGGATATGGCATCCTACAGTCGTTTTGAGCAGGCGCGTATTAACCAGCTTTTAAGCAGCTATTCACCCCAGGAGCCGCCGCGCCTTTCGCTGGATTTTGGCGACTACCTTTCCCTGATATGGCGGCTGGACAGCTGTGCCGATAGGCCTAAACGGGCTAACTATTATCGGGCGTGTTTGATGGCGCTGGCACAAGCGCTGGAAATTCAGGATACCGCCCTGCATAAGCTCATCAGATCAACACCCCCTGGCGAAATTTACACGCAGATCACCAATCTTCCCTACCGCAGCGGCAGCCGGCTTCTAGACGCTCAGGATCGCAAAGCGGCTATCGCCAAATTGATCCAGATTCGGGACAGCATCTGCACGTTAGGCGCATCGCAGCAAAACTGGCGCGTAAGTTACCCCGGCGCGGGCATTATGGATGTTGATCTGCGAGAACGTGTATTTGCGGTGCTGTTCACTGCATTTCAAGGGCAATTCAGCAATTTCGCGCGGCTGCTGCTGGTTGGGGATATTGTGCTGGCTAGTTTGCTGGTCGGCTACGATGTCGTATCTGATATCAGCCTGCACGATCTGGTTTTGCGCTTCAGCTACCCCGATCCTGAAAGCGAACGCGCGCAAAGCGAATACGAAGCAGACGACCCCTCAAAGCGGATTCTTCAATCGTAATGCGTCGCCTCAACGGCGCCGGAATCCTCCCAAAACGCCTAACAGCGGCGCTGCTGTGAAAATTCTTCCGTCTTTTGCCCCTGCCCATATACCGCGCTACAATGACTTCAACTTGCTGCGGTACATTTTCGACATCCCTGAGCAAGGCTTCAGTCCAAATAATTTATATTGAGGAGTTGAATGATGCTAAGAAAAACTGCTGCGTTATTAGGTTTATCAGCACTTCTGATCACGCCGACCCTGGCCTTTGCCCAGGATGATGCGCCCACTATGGGCAGCGATATTGCAGAAGCCTGCCCGGCACCTGCCAATATCTCTGGCGCTATTCCTGTCGGCGCGATCTTCACGATCAGCGGCGCAGCCTCAGTTTATGGCGGTTCGCAGCAAGCAGCCGTGCAGCTTGCCGTTGATCAGATCAACGATTGGGGTTTCCTTGGTGACGGCAACAGCATCAATATCCTTTTTGAAGACAGCGCCAGCGAAAACGAGCAGGCGATTGCCGCTATGACCAAGCTAGTGGATGAAGATCAGGTTGTGGCAGTCATCGGCCCCACCCTTTCCCGCGAAGCCTTCTCGGCTGACCCGGTTGCTCAGGATGCAGGCGTAGTTGTGTTAGGCGTGAGCAACACCGCCAACGGCATCACGGATATGGGCGATTTCGTGTTCCGCAACAGCCTTCCGGAAGCCAGCGTTATCCCCGGCACCGTTGCAGACTCGGTGAGCGAGTTGGGCATCACCAGCGCGGGGCTGCTCTACGGCAACGATGACGACTTCACCGTTAGCGGTTATGAAGTGATGCTCAGCGAGCTAAGCGATGCGGGCGTGAGCATCGTTGGTGAAGAAACCTTCGCTGCGGGCGATACTGACTTCAATGCCCAGTTGACCAACCTGATCGGCGCAAACCCGGATGCGATTTTTGTATCTGCGCTGGCAGCCGAAGCCACCCCTATCATCCAGCAGGCTCGTTCACTTGGCTACACTGGCCCGATCGTCGGCGGTAACGGTTTCAACAGCCCGGCCGTCCTCTCGCAAACTGGCGAAGATAGCAATGGGTTGATCGTTGGCGCGGCCTGGAACGGTTCCAGCACAAACCCGCTCAGTACCGCATTTGTTGAAGCCTTCAGCGAAGCTACCGGCAACCCGCCGGATCAGTTTGCTGCTCAGGCTTACACTGGCGCATGGCTGATCGCTTCTGCTATTCGCTGCGCAGATTCAACTGACCGCGCGGCCATTCGCGACTCGCTGGCTTCGCTGCCAGAAATTGAAACCCCGCTTGGCCTGTTTACCTTCGATGAAGACCGTAATCCGGTTCATCCTTCGATTACACAGGTGGCTCAGGACGGCGTATTCCTTCCGCTGATTAGCGAAGAAGAACCGGCATCTTAAGCAGCGCAAATGATCTTGAGGGGCATGGCCTGTGCTGTGCCCCAATACGTTGAAGCCGACAATCTTTCATGAACCTGACACAGCAAATCGTCAATGCCATATGGCTAGGATCAGTTTATAGCTTATTCGCGCTGGGCTATGCGCTGGTCTTCAGCGTTTTGGGTGTTCTGAATCTGGCGCACAGCGCGGTATTTACATGGGGCGCGTTTATCGCCTTGACCGCAGTGCTGTCGTTCTCGATGCCCATCCCAATAGCCGCATTGATCGGTATGCTTGGCGCAGGCATCATCTCTTTCCTGCTGGAAAAGATCGCCTTTCAGCCGCTGCGAAAACGTGGCGCGCCGCGCATTTCGCAGCTTATTTCGAGCATCGGGGCGGCTATTTTCCTGGTGGCGCTGGCAGAGCGGGTATTCACTACGTCAGTACAGCGTTTTCCGTTAGGCAGTATTCCTGACGATCCGATTCCCGGACTGCCGTTTAGCGTTACGCCAATTCAGGTGATCGTGCTGGTGGCGGCTATCGGCTTAATGCTGCTGTTACAAGCCTTAATCCAGCGCACGAAGCTGGGCATGCGTATGCGGGCAGTGGCCTACAACGCGCGTACAGCATCCTTATTAGGCGTAAACGTCAGCCGGATTTACGGGATCACCTTTTTCCTTGCCGGGGCGCTGGCAGGGGCGGCAGGCACGCTGTTCGGGCTGGCTTATAACTCGATGGATCCTTCTATGGGCGAAGCGATCGCGCTCAAAGGGCTGACAGTGATCGTGCTGGGCGGCTTAGGCAACATCAAGGGCGCGGTGCTGGGTGGGTTCATCGTAGCGGCAATTGAGGTGTTCAGTATTGCCTTTTTACGCAGCAATTTCCGCGATGCTATCGTTTATCTGCTGCTATTCCTGATCCTGCTGGTACGGCCGCAGGGGTTAATTGGTCAAAAAGAAGAGGTCAGGGCATAGGGACTGCCGTAAAAAGATAAAAGTCACCATATTTCAGGCACCTTTCAGTTCAAAAATTGCATTTAGCGAGTATCGCTGGCGTATCATGCTACTTTTAACCTTTAACTCTTAACGCCAATCATCATGGACTTTTTTCGTAGCATCGGCATTAGTGAACCTGTATTCCAGTTTATGCTGGTCAATGCGCTGCTGGGCTTGAGCGTTTATCTTACGCTGATCACCGGCATGTTTTCGCTGGCGAATGCTGGTTTTATGGCTATAGGCGCATTCACTGGCGCAATCTTGACGCAAACCTTTGGGCTGCCCCTGATTGTCGGGCTGATCGGCGGCATGATTGCTGGCGGGCTGGTGGCTATCCCTGTTGGGCTGCCAGTTCTGCGTCTGCGCGATATTTATCTTGCGATTGCCACCATCGGCTTCGGGGAGATTGTACGTATCGCGCTGCTGAACGTGGATCAGGTGGCATCCTCCATCGTGGGCGAACGGGTAGTGATCACCGGTGGCGCGCTGGGCATTAAGCAGATCCCGAAAATGGCTGAGACCTGGCATTTACTGCTGTTACTGGCGCTGGCAGTGTACTTCATCTGGCGGTTGCAAAAATCGCGCTTTGGCCGGGCGATGGCGGCTGTTCGGCAGGACGAGCGGGCAGCAGCCAATATGGGCATAAATGTGGTGTACGTCAAGAATATCGTGTTTATCTTCAGCGCAATGCTGGCTGCCGCCGCTGGCGTGATGAGCGCGCACCTCACTCGCATCATCAGCCCAACTGACTTCGGCTTCAATCAAGCTGTTGATATTCTCGCCTTTGCGGTGCTGGGCGGCACGTCTACCGCGTTCGGCCCGATTGTTGGCGCGTTCCTGCTCACTGCCCTACCAGAAGTGCTGCGTTTTACCAATGAATATCGTGGCATCATCAACGGCGCAATTTTGCTGCTGGTGATCATCTACCTGCCGGGAGGGCTGGTGAATCCGGAGGGGTGGCGGCGCACATGGCGCAGGTTCAGGCCAGCCCAAGGTGAGGCATCAGTAAACGTTGGTTAACGCGCACAGATCGCGCTGAACACCTTCAAAATCTGGTCTATACGCGCAGCATCTCCACACAATTTCGCCAATTCGATGATGAATGGCAGCCACCCTTGTCAGGCTGGTTAGCTGTATCGCTTTCACTGGCTGATTCGCAAACAAAATTAAGCGCCTGCGCGCAGCACTTCCACGCTGAAATCAGCCTGCGCGCTGTTGCCAAAGGCATCGTAGACGATGGCGGTAAACTGCTGCGTTCCCGCGCTGCTAATGCCGACGTTCACCTGATAAGGCCAGCTTTCGTCTGCCCCCAGCGGCTGCCCGTTGCGGAAGAACTCGACCCGGCTGATAGTGACATTATCCGCCGCCTGCGCTTCAAGGCCGATCTCAGAATCGCCGGGGAAGCGGTAAACTCGCCCCGGTTCGATCAGATTCAAAGAGATCGTGGGCGGGATATTATCTACCGTTACCTGCACCGCATCACTTTCAAAACGGTTATCATCCAGCGTCATCACTAAACGCAGGCTGTATAAGCCTTCCAGCCCGTTGGTATCCCAAACGCCAATCGGCACACCCGGACTGAATTCGGTTTGCTGCCCGCCAATATCTATCCACTGTGTGGGGCTGAAACCTTGCCCGTAGCTCAGTTGGAAATATTGCAACTGGGCAGTATCCATATCCGCATAAATTTCGACATCGCCGCCCACATAGCTGTATGCTTCCGGCTGAATCAAGCGGACTGTAGCAAATAATTCCGGCACACTAAGCGTGTCATATTCAATCGGCTTCACGGGCAGGTTATTTTCACGCCACCAGTCTACGGCCTCATCCGGCGGCACAAAATAAGTCCGTTGGGCAACCAATTCTGGCGCAGTATTGACCGTAGCAAGCTGCCCCGTGCGATCATTCACGTCTACCATCTGCCAGTAAGTATCGGTCTGGCGCGGCTGCATGCCATCCCGGAAAATTTCCATATAAGTGGGGCAAACGCCATTGGGCAGCAGCCCGCTGCGTTCACAAACTGGAATTTCGATGACCAGACCGGGGCGTTCCCAATTGGTTGCTGGAATAGCATCGCGGGTGGTCACATAATCCATGATTGCGCGCCATACAGTCGCCGCGCCCTCAGTTGTCCATGGAGATAAACTCATTGGCTGGCGATCTTCACGGTGCATATTCACCACAGCCACCAACTGCGGGGTATAGCCTATCGTCCAACTTTCCACGTTATCCCCCGCCGGGCCGTTCACAATTGCAGCCGGGCGCGAGATCGCCAGCGGGTTATTCTGGCCGAGCGTTTGCCAGCGCGTTTCAGAATCGGCATAAACATCATTGATGACATAGGCCAGCGCATCTTCAAGCAGCGGGGTGCAGGTATCCAGCGTATTGCACGTCGCGGCGTTCGCGCTGTCGTATTGCCAGAGGATATTGCCATCGCGATCCTGAATCTGCGTCACCGCAACCGGATCACGCCCGCGAAAGCCTGTAGCGACTGGCGTTACTGGCACGCCGCGCATGCCCCCAAGCGTGGCAAATACCGAATAGGCGTAAGCGAGATCAAGCGGGGCAACCCGCCCGCCGCGTTCCAGCAGCATCACATCGTAAGTGTCATCGGCTAAGCTGTTCAAGCCCATGCGGTGCGCCGTATTGAGCACGCTGCCCATGCCCTGACGGTAAGCGACATCTACCGCCGGGGGCAGCAGCGCCGCGCCCATTGCCGAGCGCAAATTCATCACCCCGTAAAATTCGCCGTCTGGATTGACAGGTGTATAGATCAAGCCTTCTTCCGCGCCGGGGAACGACAATGGAACATCCAATGCCATCGTCGCGGGGCTAGTCAGCCGCCGGGGAACGACAAACGAATCGAGATACACAAATGGCTGCAAGGTGATGCCCGGCTGAGCGTTGGCAGTAGCAGCATCGCCGATCAATGCGCGGATTTCGCCCGTTTGCGCATTCAGAATCACAATTGAACCGCTGTCCGGAGCAGAAGCTGTGCCAGCGCCAGCCGCAGCAGGTAGAAAAGCTGAGCCGGTGCAGGGTGAACCATCTAACGTATCTGTGGGCGCGGGCTGCCCATTCAGGCGGGCTAGCTGCGCGCGCATGGCACATTCCGCTTGTAAATACAGATCAACATCCAGCGTAGTGGTGATGGTCAAGCCGCCGCGCGCCACCAACTGCCGCCCCTCATAACCCAGATTATTGAGTATCGTCTCGGCCTGACCGCGAGCGTAATTCATAAAATCGGGGGCAAGCTGCTGCACATAACTTCCCCGGCTAAAGACAACCGGTTGTTCTGCCGCTGTATTGAACTGTTCCTCACTGATTTGCCCGGTGGAAAAGAGCACGCGCAGCGTATCTACCCCGCGCGCGCGGGCGGCAACTTCATCTTCAAAGGGGTTGTACTGCGGCGCATTAGGGATCGCCGCTAACAGCGCCGCTTCTGCCAGCGAGAGATCAACAGCCGCCTTGCCCAGATAAATTTGCGAAGCCGCTTCAATACCGTAAGCCTCATTGCCAAAATATTCGGTATTCAAGTGCCATTCCAAAACTTCCTGCGGCGAATAGCTGCGATTGATTTCTGCCACAAGCGCAATTTCACGGCTGCGAGCGTCATTTTCATCCCACGCATCTGCCGCAGGGTTGAGCAGATTACGCACCAGCCGTCCGGTAATGCTCATATCAACGGGAAGCGTATCAATCAGCGTATTACGCCACAGGTTTCCGGCAGTGGTGAGCGGGTTAAAGCCTTCAGCTTGCAGAAAATCAGGATCTTCCATCGCCAGCAGCGCGCTGCTGACGTAAGCAGGTATCGATTCGAGAGTCACCCAACTACGCTGATCGCCTAACGGGTCTTCAAGGCTATAAAGCAGGCGCGCCCCGGAAGCATCATAAAAACGGGTCACCCCCTGCGAAGCCAGCGCGCTCAGGCTTTCCTGAGGCGTGGGAATATCGCCCGTCGCCGTCAGATACATGGCAGCAGCACCAGCGGCAGCGCCACCTAAAGGCAAAATGAACAGGATGCTAAAAATAACGCCAAAAAAACGCCCACCAGAAAGTGCGGCGCGAACTTTCACTTTGCCTGCGCGATTTGCGGTTGCGGCGGCGAAGAATCAGTTGAGTGGAAGAAACCATGAACGTGGATGTAGTTATTTTTTAGATGCGATGATCTAGATTATAGCCTATGAGTCCATCACCTGCCCCGCTTAAGGCGATTTTGCTGTTCGGGGTTGGGCATTGATATTCATGAGAAGCTGGCAGCAAAATATCCGTATACTGATGCGGTGATCGGCTGGACGCAAACCCGGCTTCCCCGATAGCCGTCTAATTCATCCTTGAACATTCAGGTAGATAAGCGATGACCGCAGAATCGAAGCAGCGCGTTTATGTTGGCACCTATACCCGACGAAGCGCGGATCAACCTCATCGCCGGGAAAGCATCTACCTTTGCGAATTTGACCCTGTTTCTGGAACGCTGGAGCTGCGCGGCGCCATCGCTGATGTGCCCAATCCCTCTTTTCTGGCGATCTCCAAAGATGAAAAGTTTCTCTTTGCGGTGAATGAAGAATCATCATTTCATGGCGTTGACGGTGGAGGGGCGAGCGCTTTTTCGCTGGATACCTCACCGATTTCGTTCATCAACGCCCGGCCAACACACGGCGAATCCCCCTGCTATATCACGCTGGATGCTGCTCAAAAATGGGCGTTGGTTGCCAATTACACGGGGGGCAACCTGACCGTGTTTCCGATTGCTGAAAACGGGCAGCTTGGGGCAGCGGCGTTTATCCATCAGAATGAGGGGCACAGCGTCAACGCTGAGCGTCAAAAGAGCGCTCACGCCCACTGCGTGATCTTTGACCCTGCGGGGCGCTATGTGCTGGCAGCCGATCTGGGAATTGATCAAGTGCTGGTATTCCGCTTTGACGCCGCAAGCGGGCATCTGCTGCCGCATCGCGCCACTGCCGTTGAACCCGGCGCCGGGCCGCGCCATCTTGAATTTCATCCAAACGGCAAGTTTCTCTATCTGGTAAACGAGCTAAATTTCTCGGTCACGGTTTTCAGTTACGATGCAGATCAAGGGGCGCTGGCACATAAACAGACGATCATCGCACTGCCGGATCACGTGGAGGGGGCGCGCTGGGGGGCTGATATTCATATCACCCGCTCTGGCGAGTTTTTGTATGCCTCCAATCGCGGCGTAGACTGTATCGCCGCATTTGCAGTAAACCCGCAGGATGGAACGCTGACGCTCATCGAAACCGTCCCTTCCGGCGGCAGCATGCCGCGCAACTTCGCGCTGGATCTGACAGAGAATTATCTGCTGGCCGCCCATCAAAACAGCGATTCGATCATCATCTTCAAGATTGATAAAACTACGGGCAAACTTACGCAGACCGGACATGCGCTGTCCATTCCCTCGCCTGTTTGCGTGAAGATAGTCGAATAGCCTGTTCCTCTGGCCAGTACCCCAATAGCAAAAATTACGTATAGTGCTACACTATACATTGATATAGTATTCTTCAATTTATTATCATCTCGTAATGCTTCATTAGGCGAAAGGACGAGTATGCGCACGCATACTTTCGCCGCAAAAGTTTCTGCTAACCATGTAAATAATCTTCAGGCAAAGCCAGCCCCTATGGTGGATGGGGCGGCTGCACAAGCACAGAAAGCCGCGCCTCATCAAGGCGGATTTACGTTTCTACAGCGAAACGTAGGCAACGCGGCCATTAAACGGGCTTTAGGGGAGCGGCCAACAAAAACCTTTGAAAGCGCAGTTTTTCAAGGGGATGTGCTGCTAGAAGAAGTGCTCAACAACAAGAACAATGCCCGTCTTAAAATTGGGGATAAAGGCGGCTCAGTGCAAAAGGTTCAGGAAGCGCTGATGCGTGACGGTATTCCGCTGCCGCAGTTTGGCGCAGATGCCAAATACGGTAATGAAACAGCGAATGGCGTAAAGCAATTTAAGGCAAAACACCAACTCGGTTCAGAGCAATTTGGCGACGTTGGGCCCGGCACTATGGAAAAGCTGGATGAGTTAAACAAGGGTGGCAATGGGCCGGGGCCAAATCCAAATCCAAACCCGAACCCCAATCCTAATCCGAATCCAAATCCGAACCCACAACCGAATAATGAAGTTGACCCCGCATTGGAATCGCGGATTGGCGATATCGTGCTGGCGTATTTCGATATGCTGCAATCACAAAATTCGGCGCTGGTAAATCTTGAGCGCGATTTACGCGAAGAAGAAAAACCGAGCCAGCCGCTTGGCGAAAAGCTGATCTTCGCTCTGCTGGAAAAAGCTGCGACGACGGTCGTTGATCTGCTTTATGGCGCAACCGGCCCGTTTGGCATTTTCCAAACCGTGTTGGCTGAGTACCTGAAGATTAGCGGCTTTGAAACTGGTGATAAGGTTGTTGACAGCGGCATCAATGCTGTATTTGGCAAGCTGCATGAAGAAACGAACCGTGTGATCAAGGAAGAGTTGGATTCTGCTCACACAACCAAGCCCGCGTCGCTGGAGCTATTCATTGACGCACAGCGCAGCGGCCTATTCAAAGCTAAACGCCATGCACTAGATCAACTGATGCATGTATTTGCGCCAGAACTGCGCACGATGATGCCCGGAGCAGATGCCCGCGAACAAGATCCTAAGACCTTCCGGCTGAACAAAGCGCAAGATCTCAATATCGCCGTGAACAAGGGCGCGGAAGGCGCAAACGAAAAACAATATCTCACAGGTATTCAGCAATATGCCGCTTATCAGGCGCAGCACGACTTAGACCCGAACGCCCAGCAGGAAGAAAACCTCTTGACCAAAGAGGGAACCAACATGAGCAAGCTAAGCGATCACAGCACCAGTTCCAGCGTGCGGGGTATTCTCGAAATTCACATCCCGGATATTGAGCCGGAAAAAGGCAAGGAACGCACCCGAATCCTTGCCCTGCATATTTCCGGCTTAAGCGAAAAAGCGCGCAAGAATATCAACGAGAATCATGCGGATAAGACCATCGGCGAATTGGGCTTCCCCCGCCGCATGTGGGATGGGCATGAAAGCAGTGTTATCCCGCCCAGCGTTGATTCAGTTGAACTCATGATGGGAAGAAACGAGCAAGGCGGTCACCCGGTTATCATCAAGAGCGACGAAGGCGGCAGGGCGTGGCTGGTCAAGAAGGGCGATGGAGACCAGCGTGAAGGCGAAACTGTCGCGATGGATGAAGTGGATCAAACACGGATTAGCGAAGTCACTGGCGGGATTAAAGAGCCGGGTTGATAGGCGATATACGGGGCGATGCAAACATCGCCCTGTATGCTTGTTTTGAAATTTCACTAAGGCAAGACGATCAAATTCGCCTCTAAACCGAAAACCAACCATTTATGCTATAGTTTTGAGCATATGTTTGCTCAAAAGATTCTTCCCGCATTTACGCTCTCAGCCGCTGCCGCCGCCCTGATTCTGTTAATGGGCAGCGCGGTTCACGCGCAAACGCCGCCACCAACCCCTACTTTTGCTCAGCTTACGCTGGCGACGGTCACGCCGACCCCACCGCCTGCAATCACCGTAACCGCAGCGCCGGGAATTGCGCCAACAACGACTTCTGTCCCGGTATTCCCGCTGTCACCGGGCAGCATTGAAGGCAATATCAACGATACTTTTCCGGCGGTACGCTACAGTTTTAATGCCACTTCCGGCGACAGCGTGACCATTCGCATGCAATCCACTTCCGGCGATCTTGATCCGCTGCTCACGCTGTATGCGCCAGATGGCAGCGTAATCGGGCGCAACGATGATGAGACTACCGGCAGCCGCGCCGCGCGAATCGCGCTCACCCTGCCGCAAACTGGGGAATATCAGGTTGAGGCAACGCGATTCACGCCAGAGAGTGCTACCAGTACCCGCACCTCTGGCACCTTCAGGCTGACGTTGGCGCTTAGCGGCACCACCACAGAGCAAACGCCGGTTGATCCGCTAAGCAGCGTCCCAGATTTTGGAGTGCCATTCTCTATCATCACAAACCAGAGCCGAACGGCAGGCACGCTAACTGCTGACAGCCCTACTGCTTATTACGCCATCGGCGCGCAGCAGGGGGATTTAATCCGCGCGATCATGACCGGCACAGGTGGCGATCTTTCGCCACGTTTGCGCATTGTGGGGCGTAACAACCAGCCTATCGGGCGGGAAACACAAACCGCAGTTGGCGAAACGGTTGCCTTCGCGACCATCACAGAAACCGGTTGGTACCTGATCGAAGCGGGGGGAGACGGCACAGGCACTTTCGATTTATACGTCAACATGATCGCTGCCACCACGCTTGAAGTGGGCACACAGGTGAACGGCGTTTTTGAGCCTGCCGCCCCTTCGACCAGTTATTTGCTTAACGGCAGAATCGGTGACGAACTGAGCGTGATCATGTTCACCAGTGAAGCCAGCGGCGACGTAAGCCCGCGCATCACCCTGCGCGATGTAAGCGGTCAAGAGTTAGGATCAGCCAGCGGGGAGCGCTTTGTGACCCTGCGAAACACCCTGCCCCGCAGCGGGCTGTATCTGCTAGAGGTTGATAACGCTGACCTGACTGGACGCAGCAGCTACAACTTGCGTTTGAACAGCACGCCGCTGGATGTTAATGCGCTGGATGTTATCGCTGCCAGCTACAACAAGGACTACAGCGGGGCTATTTCGCAGGATGCGCCTGCTCAGTTCTACAGGTTCAGCGGCAAAACTGGCGATCTGGTCACCATCAGCATGAGCACCAACAGCGAATCGCTCGATCCTTACCTGATCCTGATGGACAGCGATCTGAACGAGCTGACATTTAACGATGATGCCAGCGCTCGCCGCGACGCGCGCATTGTCCAGTTCCGCCTGCCTAAAGATGGCGATTACCTGATCATGGCAACTCGCAGCGGCCTACAGGCTGGCACCTCTACCGGAGATTATGCGCTAGCGTTGAGCGCGGGCGAAATTTCGCTTGAGAGCGGCGCGGTGACCGTTACCCTACACTGGAACACAGGCGCTGATCTGAATCTATATGTGCGCGATCCTTCCGGCAGCACGATCTCCTACAGCCACCCAGAAGCGACCTCTGGCGGGATTCTGCAAATTGATAGCAACACCAACTGCCAAACCCCCAGCATTCAACCGGTAGAACACATCTTCTTCTCTGGGGCAGAGCCTTTGCCCGGCGATTATCGCATCTGGGTGTGGGATCAGGATGGCTGTGGGCGCAGTGAGGCCACCACATTCAACCTTGATGTGCAGGTTTCCGGCGAACAGGTGATGCAAACCACAGGCTCTACGCTGCCGGGGCAGCGCTATGAAACCGCGATCCGCATCACCGATGGGGGCGAAAGCGGCATCAGCGAACCGGGCGTAGTCACCAACCCTTCGCCTCAGCAGCAGGCCAGCGAAGGCGGCGATATTTTCATCCGTTATGGCGAAACTTTGAGCAGCAGCATCACCAATGATCGGTATGCTGTGTTCTATCAGTTTAATGGCACGGTGGGCGATCAAATTGAGATTGTCATGGAGCGATTGAGCGGCAATCTTGACCCGTATATCACGCTGCGCGATGCCAACGACAACAATTTGCTGGGCGGGGTTAATGACGACGCTAATTCAAGTACACGAAATGCGATGCTGACCTATACGCTTCCAAGAACCGGTGAATACGTGATCGCGGCAACCCGATTCGGCGTGCGCGATGGCACTTCTACCGGCGATTTTCAAATTCGTCTGTCGCGGCTGATTGACAGCGAAAATTAGTGACCGCACATTAGGACGCGCCATGAACCTGTCAAGCCTGTTGAACAGCATCCTGAATGACCGCGATTACATCGTCAAACTGGCGATCGTGGCCGCGCTGACCGTCGTTTCCATCGTTTTCACGCCGATCCTGATCGGGCTGGCGGGATGGGCGCTGCTATTAGGCTATCAGGTCAGTCTGGTTCGTAACGTGCGTTCAGGCGATCCTACACCGCTGCCGCTGTGGGATCACATGACGCGCTTCTTAACGCCGGGCGCAAATGTGCTGATGGCTTTTTTAATTTATAACGTGCCAAACCTGTTTTTTGGCTGCGGATGGGCGTTCATCATCGGGGTAAGCGGTGGATCACAAATTGTCGGAAATACAGTGACGGTGGCGTCTATTTGCTGCCTGCTGCCAGTTATCCTGATTTACAACGTCTTGATGCTGCCTTTCTTCGCGCTGGGGATGGGGCGCTTTGCCGAAGAACCCCGGTTAAGTACATTTTTCGCCTTTGGTCAGCTCTATGACGATCTGAGCGCGAATATGGGCGACGCGGTGCAGTACGTGGTGTATACCCTGGTCACGCTCCTGGTGATCGGGCTGCTGGCGATCATTCCGATACTGGGATGGATTTTTATCGCCGCGCTGTGGGTGCCGATCATGGGTCTGCTAACCGGGCAGTTTTCGAGGGCGGCCATCGGCAGCATCAAGCCGGTTAAGTCAAAGCCCGTTAAGCCTGCTTCCGCAGCGCCGAGGACACGCCGCTAAACTCTTGGCAGCGGGATCGTGGGGATGGGGGTTGGCGCAGAGCCAGTAACGGTATTCATAAAATCGAGCAGCCCGATCATGGTGGTGGCTAGAAAAGCGATTAGGGCGAACAAAATGATGGCGGTGATGATGATCCGCCGCTTCGTCCATGTTTTATCTTCCGCCCAACCAAGATCAGTTTCGCTGTCTGGCGTTTGCCACGATTTTTCAATATCTCGCGGCTGTGGGTCATCGTCTTCAAGGTAGAAAGTCATGTGTTACCCTCACCTTCAACCCCTTACCTTCGGGGGAGAGGCTTTTACGTTCCCGCGTCGCCACAGGCATAAAAAAGGACGGCGCATAGGCCGTCCTTACCCTATCATGCTGATTATTGGAAATGCGTTAGCTGTTGCTGACGGCAATTTCGCCAGCGCCCTCTGTGATCACGCCTTCGGGTGAGCCGCGCACGATTGCCAGCTTCACTTCGCCAATCGCCCGCGTCACCTGAATACCACGCGGGCAAGCGGGCGTGCAGTTATAAATGGTGCGGCAGCGCCACACGCCATTAGGATCGGCTAGCACGTCTAAACGCTCTTGCGCGCCTTCATCACGCGTATCAAAGATGAAGCGGTGCGCTTGCACAATTGCCGCCGGGCCAACGTATTCGCCATTCGCCCAATAGCTGGGGCAGCTTGTAGTACAGCACGCGCACAGGATGCATTTGGTGGTATCGTCATACAATTCGCGGTCATGCTGGGTTTGCAGGCGCTCGCGTTCCGGCTCTGGCGAATTATTGATGAAATAAGGCAGCACACTCTTGTAATGCGCGAAGAACGGTTCCATATCTACCACAAGGTCTTTCAGCACAGGCAGCCCTAAAATGGGTTCAATCTGCACCTTTTCGCCAACATCCTTTGCCAGCACCTTACAGGCTAATTTATTCACGCCGTTGATTCGCATCGCATCTGAGCCGCAAATACCGTGCGCGCAGGCGCGGCGTAAGGTTAGCGTGCCATCCTGTTCCCACTTAATGCGGTGCAGTAATTCCAGTATCCGGTCAGTTTCTTCTACGCCCGTTAGTGTGAATTCCTGCCAATAAGGTTTACGCTTGCCTTCCTCAGCCTCAGGATTAAAACGGCGAATGCGGAATTTCATGTCCATAAGTTTTTCCTGATAAATATTGAGTTCGGAGATTTGCCTCTTGAGCAGTTACCCGCTCAGCAGTCATTCCCCGGCGCTCTATCTGCCAAAATACCGCTTTCCGGCCGCCACTTTCACCCGGCACCCGGAATCTAACCCCTAAAACCGCCTAGTACGTGCGCGCCTTCGGCACAAATCGCTCATCTTCAGATGCCAGCGACATATCAACTTTCTTATCAGTGTTCAGATCGGGTTCATAGATGCCCGTCGCGAAAGCGGATGGCGCGTGATTCTTGATCAAGGAATGCACCAGCCAATTTTGATCATCCCGCGCCTTAAAATCTTCGCGGCTGTGCGCGCCACGGCTTTCCTTGCGATTCAAGGCGCTGATCGCCGTGATCTCCGCAAGATCAAGCAGGCAGCCCAGTTCCCATGCTTCCATGAGATCGGTATTGAACTTGTAGCCACGATCATCAATGCTCAGATCGGTCTGGTAGCGAGTCTTTAATTCGCGCACCGTGTTCAGCGCCTCAGCGATCCCGGCTTCTTCGCGGAACACGCCCACTTTTTCCATCATTGTTTTCTGCATCGCCTGGCGCAGTTCGTAAGGCTTAGTCTTGCCGCTGCTTTTACGAATGCGGGTTATTTCAGATTCCACTTCCTTTTCAGCGTTCGCGGGAAGCGGCACAAAATCGGCCTGTTTTACATATTCGGCGATTGCCTTACCACCACGACGGCCAAACACCACCAGGTCAACCAGCGAGTTCGTGCCAAGACGGTTCGCGCCGTGACAGCTTACGCAGGCAACTTCGCCGGCAGCGTACATCCCCGGCAGCACCGTCCAGTTAGCATCAATGACCACTTCGCCATGCACATTGGTGGGAATCCCCCCCATCGCATAATGGGCGGTAGGCTGGATAGGCATCGGCTGTTTAACCGGATCAACGCCGAGATAAACGCGGCAAAAATCGAGAATATCGGGCAGCTTTTTCTCAACATCTTCAGCAGTGATCCGGCGGGTTTCGCCAGCCTCCGCCAGATACTTATTGACAGTTGGCGGGGTCACATCCAGATAGACGTAATCCTTGCCCTTAATGCCATTGCCCTCGCGCAGTTCAAGATAAATGGCGCGGCTGACAACATCGCGGCTGGCAAGGTCTTTGATGCGCGGCGCGTATTTTTCCATGAAACGCTCGCCGCGCCCGTTGATCAGCACCCCGCCTTCACCGCGCACGCCTTCGGTGATCAGAATGCCCATCTTGTAAATGCCAGTGGGGTGGAACTGGAAAAATTCCATGTCCTGCATCGGGACGCCCCGCCGATAGGTGAGCGCCGCGCCATCCCCCGTAAGGCTGTGCGCGTTGCTCGTCACCGACCATACGCGCCCCCACCCGCCAGTAGCAAATAGCGTGGCTTTGCTGTGGAAGACGTGCAGTTCGCCAGTGCCCAGTTGAAGGGCGACGACGCCAACACAAGCCCCTTGATTCAGGATGACATCCACAACCTGAAATTCGTCGAAGAAAGTGACGTTATGCTTGATACATTGTTGATATAGCGTCTGCAAGATCATGTGGCCTGTGCGATCCGCCGCATGGCAGGCGCGGCGCACTGGCTTTTCGCCAAAGTTGCTGGTGTGGCCGCCAAAACGCCGCTGGCTGATCTTGCCTTCATCGGTGCGGTCAAACGGCAAGCCCATATGCTCCAGCTCAATAACCGCGTCAATCGCTTCGGTGGCTAAAACCATCGCCGCGTTCTGGTCGGTGAGGTAATCGCCACCTTTCACGGTATCAAAGGCATGCCAAAGTGGTTTGTCCTCATCCAGATTGCCCAAAGCCGCGCCAATTCCGCCCTGCGCGGTGCCCGTATGGCTGCGGGTGGGATACAGCTTACTGACTACGGCAACTTTCGCGCCGCCTTTCGTTGCATATAACGCGGCCATGAGGCCAGCACCACCAGCGCCCACAACGATCGCGTCAAATTGATGA
Source organism: Chloroflexi bacterium OLB15 (assembly GCA_001567085.1). Classification (GTDB taxonomy): domain Bacteria; phylum Chloroflexota; class Anaerolineae; order Aggregatilineales; family Phototrophicaceae; genus Flexifilum. The sequence goes on along the minus strand of LMZS01000047.1, from coordinate 4,396 downwards.
ATGTTTGCCATTGCTCCAGATCCTTAAAATTTCATCGGTATAGCTAAGTTCAATTTACGCGATCAACCGCCGCTCGCGGCCTCGGCCGTTTCTGCCGGGGTTGGAAGCACTTCCGTTTCAGAATCAGCGCCCGCCGATTCGCCATAGATAAGCTGTACTTCGCGCTCTGCTTCTTCAATTGCGCCCGCTGGAACGGTGCTGAACAGCGCCGCGCCGCCAACGACCAGAAGCACCACCGCGCCAATCGTCGCCAGATATACAGAGGCGCGCCGGAAAAGATTGCTGTTCATGGTGTAATCGGTCAGCACGTAGCGCAGCCCGTTGAAACCGTGAATGGTGACCAATACCAGCAGCGCAAAGTCATACACGCGCCAGATAAAAATCCCGCCGACAATGTAGCCCCAGCGATTGCCGACAAATTCGACGGCGGTGGCAGATTCGTTGATATAGGGCGTCCCGACAACGGTTGTTTGCGCGGTAATGTCAAACACGCCTTGCAGAATATGCATCATGGCCAGATGGCCGAACACCAGCGGGATAATGAGCACGCCGCTGATGCGCATGAACGACCACCAGAAACGCTCCAGTTTGCTGCCTTTACGCGCATGACCGCCCTTATCGCCAAGGATCAGGCCAGTGACGGCTGAAAACAGAACAGCGGCGATTACGGCAAGCGCGATACCCGCAACAAAGGGAAGCTGTTCCTTCAGAACGTCAATCAGCCCCAATACTTGCGGCGAGTCTTCGTAAAAATGCAGCACATGGCTGAACATCAGGATGAACACTGGCACCAGCGTAATGGCCGTTGCCGCCAGCACGACATAGGCAGCGCGCTGCTGATGCTTCCACCACTTCGGGCGAAGATCAATTAACGCGATACGAAAACCGTTATAGGCGTGATAGACGACGCAGGCCACCAATCCAAACTCGCCGAGTGTGAACAGCGGGCTTTGATAGCTGGCGATAGCGCGCACGTAAAGTTCCGGGTAGAACACCGCCCATGACGTGTCTATAACATGTAAAACGAGGAACAACAGTACGCCAAGGCCAGTTATGCGGTGGAGCACCCAGCTCCACTGCCCGATGGCACCGCGATAGCGTAATGTTTCGGTGATGGTATAAACAAGCGAGGTCACCAGAGGTACTCCTAAACTGAAGCGCCAATTTTTATAAAAGCATCCAGATCGTGGTGGCGCAGCCCGAACAAGGGAGCATATATGAGAGTGTAGTTCGTTAAGCAGATTATAGCACGCGGAAAAGTGAACCCAAAACACGACGGTGCATAATGGGTTTAAGACCATCCTGCTGGCAAGTCAATTTAGGGTGATCAAACACAGTTGTGGCTTGACAAATCAGGCAAGCCAATCCTACAATGCGCGGTTATCCGGGCCTGTAGCTCAGCTGGGAGAGCGCTACAATCGCACTGTAGAGGTCAGGGGTTCGAATCCCCTCAGGTCCAAGTTTCCATAACTAGACATATACAGCTCATCCGTGAACGGGAACGTATAGTACAGCGTTCCCGTTCCGTTTTTAATCACAATCTTCGCTACAAACTGCCGGATAACCCGCTTCGCTAACGACTTATCTTCACCCTCTAAAACTTTTCTCATGTAACCAATCCAACCTTCCAGCATTTCATCACTGATCGCTGAAATATGTTTGGGGCTGACCTGCAACGCTTTTAAACGGGAAAGTTCAGTGATAAGTTCTTCCTCTTCTTTTTTGCGTTTGTCGTAGCGCTGCTGGAGATGCGAGGTGTATCCCATTTTTTCAAACGCATCCATGATATTGTTCAGCGACTTCTGGACTTCAGCCAGTTCTGATTCCAGTGTGATGATACGAGTGCCTGCATCGCGGCTGCGCTCCTGAAGTGTTTCCGCGAGGCTGATTGCCATCGGACGTAGATTATCGAGGGTCAGTACATGCGCCATCAGGTTGTCGATGACAGCCTGCTCGATACTGCGAATACTGATGCGTTTGGCAAAACACTGCTGATTGCGCGAATTTTTGGCAGTGGTGCAAACAAAGAAGGTATAGTTCCCGCGTTGACCCTTTTTCGCCGGAATGTGTTCGATGTTCATCGGATGTTCTTCGCCGTCCACATGACCGCATACGACCAGCCCGGACAACAAATATTCGCTGGATACCCGGCGCGGCTCGAAATTCCGGTCCATCTTCTTTCCAGCACGCTTTTTGGCGCGCTCTGCGCGATTGTTTTGCTCCTGCTCGAACCATTCTTTCGGAATCAGGGCAGGCACAAAGCCTTCATATACTTTGCCGCCAAATTCGACATTGCCCATGTAAATAGGATTTGAGAAAAACGTGTCGTAGCCGTTGATATTGGTGAACAGCCGGGTTACCTCATGGATTTTGTCGTAACTCAGCCCCGCATGGCGCATTTCCCATGCCATATAGCAGCGGTCCCACATTTCCGGGTCAGGGACAAGGCGTTGCACAATCCGAGGCTCACCGGAGTTGCGTCCCTTCTTGCGCTTATACACGCCTATCTGAATCGATTCGCCTTTGAAGCCCGTCGAGGCAGCACCCGGTTTGAGTCCGAGATAGGCACCCGTGCTGTTCCAGTTTGGATTGTACTGGAGAAAGTCCGGGTCAGTATCGCGTGTGCCGACGAGCTGCGCCAGTCCGCGTTTGGCATTCTGCGAAATTTCGTCGAGTGCCTGCTCATCCTGCCACTGCTGGAAGGCTTCGATAAGGGCATCCATGCCCGCATTGCCGGTGTTGGCAGAGGTCATCAGGTCGATGATGGTAATGGCGCGCAGCCGCAGGTCGGTTTTGATATGCGTGGCTTCAATGCTGTCACGTTCCAACCCGGTTCGATTTCCAGAATATCACGCCGAAAGGACGTTCCTTAAACAGCTTATCGCGCCGGTTGCGGTCATTGATCGTTTTGAATTGTGAACGCACATCGGAGAGCATTTCCTGTAGCGCACTGCGTTTATCCGTATTCGAGGACTGGCGTGCCTCATCAATATACACATTGTCCACGACGAGATTATGAAACTCGCAGTATTCGCGTGCCGTTTGGACCTGCTGCGATACACTGCGGTCCTGTTCATCACCGCCGGAGTCACGGCAGTAGATGACAACATGCGTGCCGGGCGGCAGCGGGCAATCCTGGCGGAGGAGATGAAGATAGCGGTTATCCGAGGTCATGTGCCAATCCTTTAAATCAATACCGCTTGCTTTACTTTTTTCTCGTATAGGTGACGTTCAGGTCCTGTTCCCAGGTTGAACCATCGTGTGACATCTCGCCCTGAACGGTGATGGTATTGCCGTCATTGCTGAATGTGCCGGTCATACGCTGGCTGAAGTCGGCGGTGTCACGCCACATTTTCCAGATGCCACCTTCTAAAGTCATCTGGTAGATCCTTGAGACTCCACGATCATCGGTGTAGAGCGTGAAACACTCCTCAACCGCGTCATCATGACCTATGAGACTATAGGCATTAGGAATTCCCGGTCCCTGCTCCCAGTTAAAATGCCAGACGAGAAGACCGCCATCGCGCAACCATTCAAAGGTTGAATGCCCCTTCACGGGGGATGGAATCATGGGATGCGTTCCAACCATATCCCATTCGCCAATCAGGACATCAAACTGTTTGAGGGATTTGGTCGGTTGTGGTGGCTGGCTTGATTGCTGGCTCATTGGAATACTCCTTAAACTTTAGAAACAATCGCGGCAATCCAGGGCGTGTGTTCTTCATAAGCTTCGCAGGTATCGGAGATGAAATTTTGAAGAATTGGGCGTGAGCTGGTCGAATCAGTCTGGTAATCACTCACAGGGTTCTGCAAATCTGCATCGGTCAACGCCGCAATTTGGGATATCAATCGTTGATGGACTTCTCGATGGGTCTGTCTAACCTCATCCAGTGGCATATCTTGAAGGCGCTTTTGTACAATCGCGTTGATTCTATCGATGTCACGACCATACCAGATGGCTTTCTCGATGCCCATGTGTTCCCACATGGGTGACTTTTCGAGCATCGCATTCAGTGTATCTTCCCACATCGCTATATGAATGAGATGATCTTTCGCCGTCCAGCCCGCCGCATCGGTGGGCTGAGTTAGCTGTGCTTCGCTGAGTGTGTCGATGTAGGCATAAAATGTGTTCCAGCTCTTTTCAATTCTTTGCAGGAGTTCTTTAACAGTCGTTGGTTCTTGCTTGCTCATCATTCCTCAGGTCCACAGTCTAGGACTTCACTTGAACGGGTGGCGGCAGCGTCACCCGTTTTGATTCTTGCAGGATTTCCCAAAGTTTCCTCACCGCCGCTTACCTTTTCGCAGATCAGCAAATGGCGGCAGTAAATCCACACGATCTATCTCGCCCGCCAGCATTCCGCAGCAGCTGCGTCATCATTAGAGCGATATGATTTTT
>LMZS01000046.1 GCA_001567085.1 Chloroflexi bacterium OLB15 | reverse complement strand
CGGCTTCAATCGCCGCCGCCAGCATAGTGAAACGGCCATCGGCATCGCCAGCAAGCGCGGCCAGCACATCGGGGCGTTCCAACGCCACGCCAGCAGGGGCTTCAGCTTCTGCTTCTTCGGTTGGCTCAGGCAGTTGCTTCGGCTTCGGGGGCAGCAGCCATCGAAGGCGGCACCAGCACGCCGTCAATCGCGTGGACTACGCCGTTAGAAGCGATACCGTCAGGGTCGCTCACCACGACATCATTGGCGTACAGGAAGCTGCATCCAATGTGATTTGCAGCGGGCTGCCTTCCAACGTTTCGAGTTCCGGGCCTCTGGTCAGGTTGATGTACTGATACCGGCCAGGCACAATGTGATAGCTTAAAACGCTGGTCAACAGTTCAGGGTTACCAACCAAATCTTCAACGCTCATGCCCAGTCCTTCAAGGGCAGCGGTGAAAGCGTCATTGGTCGGCGCGAAAACGGTGAACGGGCCTTCGCCAGACAGGGTTTCGGTCAAACCAGCGGCTTCCAAACCAGCCGCCAGCATTGTAAAACGACCATCAGCATCAGCCGCTAACCACTCGGTGATGGTAGGGCGCTCCTGGGCAAACGCTGGCATGGCAAGGCCAAGAGCCACCACCATCAGCGCCACCAGGGCAAAAATCCTGCGCATTTAATCCTCCTGAAAGAGTAAAGATTGTAGATCCATCGAATACACACAACGGCGCTGTACTGGCCGCCAAATGCTATGGTGTAACAATAGCTCAAGTCCTATCCCTTAGCTATCCCCTGGTGATAGATATAGGGCTAAGTTTCTGCCATATTGCCTAAATGATCGCGGCGATCCGATGTGTGATTATGCAGGCTGATCAAAGCTAAGAAGCGTGCCGTTCCTCAGCAAAAGCGCGCTCTACATTGACATTCGTTTCAAAGATGAGGATACGGGAAGAAACCGGCGTGCCAACCGCCGCCATGAATACGTTGTAGCCATCGCGCAGACGGATATCGGGCGCGTTCAAAACAACAATTTCCGGATTCGCCGTCGCCGCTACCACAAAATCATAGGTGGCGACGGGCAGCGGCAAAATCACAAAACCGTCGTTCTCGCCTATCACACCCGGAAAGGCGACCCCGCCAGCAAACACCTGTCCATCTGCCAGCAAATCCAACCCTGTTGAGCCTTCGATGCCGTTAAAAAATGACAGCCTTGCCTGCCCCAACGGCAGCGGCGCGTAATCTTCTACAAGGGGGATCAATTGCGCCCGCTCACCGCCATCTTCGCTAAGCACTGCCAGCGTAACCCAGCTTTCTGGCGCGATCACCACGTTCAAATCGGCAGCGAGTGCGCCACTTTCAGCGAAAGCAATTGCCAGATGCTGCTCACCGGCAGCGATGTCCATCCATCCGCTAAGCTGCCCGGCTTCCAGCCCTTGCAGCCTGCCGGGATTGCCGTTGAGATACAAATCAATCGGACGATCATCAAGCAGCAGATGGGCAACTCGAAGCTGCGCGCGGTTGGTGCTGGCACGTTCCTGCATACCAGAAGGAAGTATCAGGCCGTCCAGCACATGCACCACCACGCCAAAAGCCGCCAGATTATCTACATCGCTCACACGCGCGTTATGCGCCCACAATATTCCGCCGTGCAGCGCAAAATCAACCGTTTCGCCGCCCAGCGTATCAACGCTCGCGCCGGCGCTTAAATTGCGGAAGAAAAGACGCTCTGGAAGGATGTGAAGCCTCAGAATTTCAGCCAGCGCCGCGCTATCTGCCAGAAAGCTTTGCTGGCTAAAGCCGAGAAAATTCATGGCCTCAATCATGGCCTGATCGGTTGGCGCAAGCAGCGTCGCATTATCCAGCGCCGCAATTTCATCAGCTAAGCCTGCCGCGTCAATCGCGGTGAGAAAAAGGCCAAAGCGGGCATCAGCATCGCTCGCAAGCAGTTCGAGTACGGGGAGGCGTTCCTGGGCTTGAAGCGGCAAAGCCAGAATGCCGAACACGGTGATAATCAGCAATAAAGCCGTTCTAAGCAAGTGAAATCCCTGCGCCTACGCTTCAGGATCAGGCGGTGGCGCGCCTAAAACCGCATAGATCAAGACGCCCACCGCCGAAATCAGGAAACAGACAATCACCAGCAGCGCCTGCACCCCGCCAAAAAATGTCTCACTTGCCTGCGTAATGCCGTGCGAGCCAAAGCCCAGCACATCGGCAAACCCGGCCATGCCTGCCAGCACCAGACCGGTCAGCGCCAAACGGATGCCTACCTGCTGCGCCAGATTTGAAGCCTGAGCAGCATAAATCGTGAATTTGACGTAGATCAACGCGCCGAGGTTAAGTAACCCGAAGCCAGTTAGCACGGCGGTGAATTGAAAAATGCCGATGCCCTGCCCGGTTATGATGCCGGTGATTCCGGGAAACAATCCCATGAACGCCAACACCACGCCCAGCGCACTTAGGGCAATACCTATCTGCGACATGAAGCCGTCACCCGTGTAATGAAACGCGCATGATTAGGCCGGTAATGTCTGGCGCAGTTTGCGAAGGAAATTGCCGCTCAAAATGGCCTCGACTTCGGCATCCCCGTATCCCCGTTCGCGCAGCCAGGTATCCAGTATCCACAGATCGCCTACTGTATCAAACCCTTCAGGTGTGCTTTCCGCGCCAAAGCCGCCATCAAAATCAGTGCCGATGCCGACGTGCCGGGCGCTGCCAGTAACCTGACACACATGATCAATCATCTCCAGCACCCGGCTTCCGGGAATCGGCGCATCGCCCTTCACCCAGGTAGGATGCATAAATCGGTTGTAGGGCACCATGCCCATCACACCATCCCGCTCAGCAAGGCGGCGAATCTGCGTATCAGAAAGCAGGCGCTGGCGGCCATCATCACGAGCGCCAACAAAACGGCGCGGGTTGCTGTGGCTGGCGATCATCTGCCCGTCATAGCGGTCTAACGCTTCAAAAAACGATTCTTCGGGCATGTGTGAAAGATCAAGCAGCACATTCATATCGCCCATCACATCCAGCAGTTCACGCCCCAAAGCAGTCAGCGGCCCCGGTTCGCCAGTGCCCCCACAGTAGCGCGTGCCTGCCCATGCCGGGCCGACCACGCGCACGCCATATTCATACCATTCTTCAAACTGCCTGGGTTCAAGAATCGGATCGGCATTCTCCATCAGCAAGACCATACCCTGCCGCCGATCCGTCACCTCAAGGCCATCTGCCCACGTTGCCAGCACAGCATCCAGCTCCGCCACAGTGCGTACCGGCTGAGCGCGTTCAGAAGCATCCCACACCCGGCGATAATAATCTAGCTGCTGAATCCCCAGATCATACGCCTCTCTGGGGGTTTTATACCGCTGGTTGGAAAATGCTGAAGGCGCAAGCGCGGTTGCCCGATCTGGCTCAGTGAATATCGTTGAAAACACAATCGCCACCCGCCCCAGAATCGCTTCCGGCAGGCCCACCATCGCCAACCCTTCGTTGGTGGCGGCATCGGTTCCAGCTTCGGCGCGGCGTTTATCCAGCGCGCTCTTAAAATAATCGCGTCCTGCCGAAAGCGCGTTAAAAGCAATATCTTCGTGTGCGTCTACAATAATCATGAGGGAAACAAAACCTTGAGCAGCCCGATGAGTGAGGTAAGCAGGCAAATACCAGCGCCTGCCAAGTATAGCCCCATCAATCCTGAATTGCATGGCATCTAAACTTCTGAACTTCTCATGCAGCTATTCATTTTTATCGCCTAAATCAGTCGTACCATACATACAAGATGCAGGCTCACCATCAAAAGCCCCTTTTTTGCTGGAGTCGTTTTATGCCTAAGAAAATCTCTATCCTAACTGGCGCGCTGCTTGGCGGCGTGCTTACGCTGCCACTCATGGCGCTCTCATATCTGGGCAGCACACTGGCCGATCTCCCCTTCTTTCCGGCGTTCATTTTCGCTTTTTTACGGGATACCGCACCCGGCGAAGTCGTTCCGCGAACGGTGCAAGTTATGAGCAGCATCATCACCGGGCTGAACCTTGGACGGGTGGACACGGTTGCAAAAACTGCTGAGGAGATCATTTCTCTGACGATCGTGGTTGTGATCGGTTTGGTGGTCGGCGCGATTGCCTTTGCCATTTTCAACGCGGCGCTATCACGCCGTGCCGATGCCCTTGCCGGTTTAATTCTGGGCGCGGTGCTTGGGCTGGTGATGGTCTTGATTCAGGGAAACTTCCCCCGCCTGATCCTGACCGGCGCGATCTTCACAGCCGTCTGGACGTTCGCCCTGTTCATTCTGTATGGTCTGGCGCTCAGCTATATCTACAATACGCTGCGCTTCAGAATAACGGAGGCTGCCCCGGCGGCGGCCGCTGCAACCGCCAATGTTGAATCGCTGGGTCGCCGCCAATTTCTGATCCGCGTGGGCACAGGCGCCGCAGTAGTCACCGCAGTGGGCGCAGGCGTTGGCGCGCTGCTTAGCCGAACAGATGAAGCGGTAGAGGTCGCTTCTGCGTCCAACGCTTGCCCCTGACGCAACCGCAGAGGCTATGCCTACATCCGTCCCTGCGCAGGCCGCCGCAAACGGCGAATTTGCGGCAGCGCCCGGCACACGCTCTGAAATCACGCCAGTAGCCGAACATTATCGCATTGATATCAGCGTGATCATCCCGGAAATTCCGGAAGAAGGTTACGTACTACCGTTCACCAGCCGTATTTCAGCCGATGGCGTTCAGCGCACCCTTGCTGAATTGACGCTGGATCAAATCCGCAGCGATTACGAGCCAATCAGCGCGATGGTCACGATGTCTTGCATTTCCAATAACGTAGGCGGGGACTTGATCAGCACGCTGGAGTGGACGGGCGCGCGGATGAGCGACATCCTTGCATCAATGGAAATTCCGCCCGGCGCGACACATCTGCTGATCACCGCCGCCGATGGCTTTGATGAATACGTGTCGCTAGACCTGATCAACAGTGATGATCGCATCATGCTGGCCTACGATTGGGCGGGCGAACCGCTCATTCCCAAACACGGATTCCCGCTGCGTATCCACATTCCCAATCATTACGGCATGAAACAGCCTAAATGGATCACGGGCATGGAATTTGTGGCGGCAGATACCGGCGGCTATTGGGTGCGACGGGGCTGGGATGCTCAGGCGCTGGCCAAAGCTACTGCGGTCATTGATACTGTTGCGGTGGATGATCGCTTTCAGGATGAAAATGGTCAATTGTACGTGCCTGTCGGCGGCATCGCGTGGGCGGGTGATCGCGGCATTTCCCGCGTGCAGATACGTGTAGATGAGGGGGATTGGGTAGATGCAGCGCTCAAAGCGCCGCTTTCAGATCGCACCTGGATTCTGTGGCGCTACGATTACCCATTCAGCGAAGGCATTCATGAAATTGAAGTGCGCTGCGAAGAAGCCGATGGCACGCCGCAAATTGAGCAGTCGGCAGGAACGTTCCCCAGCGGCGCTACTGGCTACGATTGGGTACGGGCAACCGTGTAGTTCGGCACTCTGCTAATATGAAGGTTGAGGGGTGAAAGATGCTCTCACCCCTTCTCAGCCTGCGCTGCTGGCGCTTCGCTGACGATTCTCCAGCCACGCCTGTATTTCCTGAACCGCCCGTTTAGCCTCATTACGCACATTGTACAGCGGCCCTAGCCCACGATAAAAACGCCCGACCAGAAATAAACCCGGCCAGCCCAATACTTCAGTTGTACCCCCTTCATCGAGATCATCAGCGCGTTTGGGGTAGCCCTGCGAGTCGGTTTCGTAGTCAATATCAAGAAAGTCCAGCGTCGGGCGGTAGCCGGTGCACAGAATTATCGTGTCTACCTCTAGATGCGTGCCATCTGCCAGTTCAACGCTGTCTTTATGAAAGCGCGTTACGCCGGAAACAGGCGCGATTTTGCCTTCACGCACCGCGTCAATTAAGCCGCGCCCGCGTATTGGCGTTGAAGTTCCCTGACGCTCTGAGCGGTTGGGGGCAATGGCTACGCCTACCGTTTTTACATCGGGATAGCTCTGATACAGCACGACACTCAAAAATTTATTATGCCAGCGTTTAGGCAGGAATCTGCGCGCGAACAAAAGCCATGCTGAATTGGGCAAGCCATACGGAAAGCTGCGCGAGATCACCACATCGCTGCGCACCGAAAGATAGACAGGTAGCCGCGCCGTTTCCGTCAATTCCAGCGCAATATCTACCCCGCTGGGGCCAGCACCGACGATCAACGCCCGCCGCCCGGCAAATGCTGACGGCTCATGATAATCACGCGCATGTAAAATCTGGCCGCAAAATTCGTCCATCCCGGCCAGCGGTGGGATGATCGGGCTGCTATATCTGCCAGTCGCGATGATCACGCATGGGAACCAGACTCGGCCTGCGCTGGTTTCAGCCAGCCAACCGCCATTTTCAGGCATCAGCCGGTTCACGCTCACGCCCAACCGGATATTGAATTGGTGATCTTCAGCATACTGGCGAATGTACTGGTAAAGCTGCTCGCCGCTGGGGTAAACCGGCGAGGTGATCGGCATCCGCTTGCCCGGCAAATAGGTCACAAAACTGGCGGTGTTCAAATGCAGGGTTTTATACAGATGCGCCCACGTTGAGGCAATTTCATCTGCCCGATCCACCATCACATAAGAAATTCCCGCCTGCTCAAGGAAATAAGCGCTGGACAGCCCCGCAGGTCCCGCGCCAATCACCAGAACATCACCCGCCAGTTCTGCCATCTTGCTGTTATGAAGCAGGTGTTGCTTCAGCAGTTGCGAAGTCGGGCACAGCAGTCATTGGAGAAAGCGTTTGCTGCGCCGCCCCTGTTGCCGTTTCCGCCATAAACGGACGGTAGCGGGTGGGCACTTGTTGCAGCGTTGCCGCATAGTTCGCCGCGTCTTCTGTGCTGCGCGGCAGGAAATTCATGTACTGGTTCAACTCTGTCTGAATTTCGATGTCTATCGTCCCCTGAATCGCCGTTTCCACCGCGTTATATTCAGCTTCAGGGGGGCGCACCACGCGGCCACCGATGGCAACCAGACCGATGCAGAACATCGCTGTCGCCAACAAAATAAACACAGAAGCCACCGCCCAGTTTGCTTTACGAACGCTGGGCGTCAGCACGCGCATCGGTTTCGGCGCATCATCCCCGGTCAGGTAATCAATCTGCGCCCGCACCGCCGCCAACTGCGGATCGGCGTTCAGGTCTACTGGCGTTAAGTGATCGAGGATATGCGGTAGCTTCACCTGCCCGCGCGTGACGATTAATACATTCTGGTTGTGATCAAATGTCCAATAGACGTGATTGCGCGCTGCGGTATCTTTGAGCGTATCGTTCGAGTAAATCAGCAGCAGCAGGCGCCCCGCTTCAGGTGAAACACCAGTTTGCCGTAAATCCTGAAGCTGATACTTGCCGCTTAGCCGCGACATCACTTCCTGAGCCAGCGCCGTATCTTGCGGCGCGTAGACCACGTTTAGCATTTTCTATCCCTCACGGCCTTCCAATGACCGCACATAATTGACAATATCCCAGCGTTCAGCGGCGCTCAACTGTGCATCACACGCGGGCAGCCCGTTCCAATCGCCCTGGGTGGCAAAATACAGGTCTTCATCACGCAGGCGCGGCAAGCGGCGCGTCATTTCCACCCACTGGCTGCGGCCTTCCCAATCGCAGCGTGCCAGCAGCAACTGCCCGCGTTCAAGCGAGGATTCGTCAGGCAGGATGGTATTCACCACCTGCGGCGGCGGCTGGGTTAGCTGCGCGAACTGCGTAACAGCGCTTTCAGATGCCAGGATGCCGATCACCACCACTACAATTCCACCCACCAGCGCCAGCAGCGCCGTTGTCACTACTGTTGCGCTTAAATCCAGCCTGCGCACGCCACGCCGGATGAATGGGGACACCGCAAAGCCCACAACACCAGCCACCGCCGCCAGCGCCAGCAGATTGATCAGGGTTGGAGGTCGGGTTTGGGCTACTGCCGCTTCCTGGCGGATCGTAATCGGGTATACTGCACGCCGCGTTGAAGCGCCATCCTCAATTTCAACAATCGCCAGCCAATCGCCTGCATGGGTCACTTCCGCGCCAGCCGTCGAGTATAAGCCATCGCTGAGAAAATCGGCGGGAAGCCACGCGCTGCGCTGATCAAGCGCCGGATCAACCAGCCGCACCCACGCTGAAAGTTGATCGGCAGGCGCACCAGCTTCCTCAGCCACAATGTCATAGGTATTCACACCGGGGCCGCCCGGCGCTACAGCCAGCGAAAGTTCATAATCATCCAACTGCGCGGCACCCCCGACGGGCTCCGTATTCTGCGCTGCGGTCACTTGCGGGGGCACAGGTGTCGCGCTCAAGAACGCTGCCGCGCCAACCGCCAGCGCCGCAGCAACCACCTCAAGCCGCAAACTGGAAAGCCACGCGCCGCGCTTCGCCAGCCGTTCTGACCATCGGGCAAAGCGTTCAGGCCGCAGGCTTGCATAGTGAATAGCTGCCTGCGCCAGCACAGCGGCCACCAGCAGCACCTTCAAAAACAGCGTCAGCCCGTAGCGGCTTGTAACCTGTTCCGGCGCTGTCACCCAGATTGAGGCGCTAAAAATGCCGGTAACTGTCACTATCAGGAAACAGGTCAACGCCAGCGGCGAGAAACGGTTCAAGACTGCCAGCAGCGCGAGCCGCCGCGAATCACCCTCATACGGGCGCAGCGCGGTAGGCAGCACAATGACCAGCACCGCCAGCCCACCCACCCACAGCCCCACAGCCGCCAGATGCATCCAGTCAATCGCCAGCGCCAGCCAGGGCAGCACCAGCGAACCCGCCGCATGGCCGGAAAGACTAAGCGTTCCTAATGCCAGCACCAGCGCGAATGTGTTCGCGGTCAAAAATGCGCGCACCAACGCGGGCTGGCGCTCACGCATATACAGGCTGGCGCCAAACATCCCCGCTGCCACCAGCAGGATGATCATACGGATATTCCACATATCGCCAAAGCGGGTACTGACGCGCACTACGTTAAACAGTCCCCTGCTGATCACCTGCCCCAGATCGGCGCCGAAAAAAGCCATCGTCTGCTGTAACAACGCCAGCAGGCTGCCAATCAGCGCGGCAGCAAACCCGACAATGATGATGGTGTTGAGCGCCGCCATCACGCGCGGAGGCAGCCCGCCAGCCGAATAGCGATTGCTGCCCCATGCTGGAAGCAGCACCAGCGCATATAAGCTGAATGCCCCGGTCAGCACGATCAGCGCGGCATACAGAATCATCCGCCATATCACTTCCAGCAGCACCACCTGATCGCCAGAGCGCGCGCTTTCAAGCGCTGTGCCGCCCTCACCCACAAAAAAGCTGCGGGTTTCAACGATCACATGTCCATCGCTGGCGAAGGCGATGCGTAGTTCGCTGATATAAGCGCCATCCGGCAGCCCTGATGGCAGCCTTGCTTCCAATAAACTGGGAAGATTCTCGCTTACCCCACCCTGCGCCACCGTCTCGCCAGAAGCGCTGCGCACCGTGATCGAACTGAAATCTGGCTCTAAAGGTTCGCTGAACCAGTACTGCACTCGTGCTGGCGCGCGCTCCAGCACCGCGCGATCTTCAGGGATAGCGCGCAGCAGATAGCCATGCGCCGAAGCTGAGCCTGCGGCGATGAGCAATAAAAACAGGGACGCTATAAGCGCTGCTATCCGGCGAGAACGGCTATTCAAGGCGAAAATGATCCGGATTCTGCGCAGATTCGGGGTTTTCAACGGGCGGCTGTTCAGGCGAATCTTCGCCCTCAACTTCCACAGGCGCATTACGCGAACGCCACCAGGCATAGGCCATCATGCCGCCAAAGATCAGCACGACGCCAATAAAAATGACTTCATCAAAGATACCCAGCGCGCCATGCGCCAGAATAACAGGCGGCATCTTTCATCCTTCGTTGCTCGCGCCATTATACAACCGCGACCATTCCTTGTGCAGATTTTCACGAAAGTTAACATCAGGCGCGGATGGTGTGATCGCGTATTCTATAAGCGGCGGCCTAAACCTATGATGTGCTGGCGGCGACAGATGGCCTTGACTGCGCCCCTAATTTCCAACTGATCAGGAATAAGCCGAGCAGCAGCACACCGCCAGCGGTAAAAGGGGCACTCGCGCCAAGCGACTGAAATAGCAGCCCACCCAGCAGCGGCGCCAGCGCGTCAGCAAGGCTAACGAACGATGCGCTCACGCCCAGAACCGCGCCGCTTTCCTGATCTGGCACGCGCTTCACAAGCAGGCTGTTTAATGCAGGCCGAATCAACCCCGCGCCAATGCTCAGCGGGATCAATGCCGCCAGAAACCACAAAATACCGCCGAACCCGCGCCTGGCCTCATCAGGCAGCGATATGCCGATATTGCCGACCATCACTTCAACGGCTGAGGGCGCCAACTGGCTCAGTTCTGCTGCGGCGCGGCGTTCAAAATACAGCGGATGAGGCTGGTTGGGGGTTAGCGCCACCAACAGCAGGCCAACCGCCAGCAAGCCAATCGCGATTGTTGCCATGCGCGCATCGCCAAAGCGCTTGCTCCAACGCCCGATGATCCGCACCTGCACATAAATCAGAATGATGCCCACGTAAATGAAGATCAGCGCCGTACCCTGCCCCAACAGCCCTAAGCGGCTCAATACAAATAAGCCAAGCAGGCTTTCAAAAGCGAAGAAGACCAACTGTTGGGTGAACATCAGCAGCAGCGGCAGCCGCACCGCCGGTATTCGCAGCATTCGCAGCGCTGTTGTGCCCAGATTTAATACCCCGCGTTTGGTTATATTGCGCTTATTTGCGGGCAGAGTTTCCTTGAACATGAACAGCGTGAGCAGAATTGACAATCCTGAATACGCGGCAGCGATGAATGCTGGCATGGCAAGGCTGTCTGAAAATTCCAGCGCAAACAGCGAAATGGCCGGGCCGAATAAGAATCCCAGTCCGAAGGCCGCGCCAGTTAGCCCCACGCCCGCGAGCGCGATTGCTCATCAGAAATATCGGTCATCGCCGCCTGCGCGGTCGCCAGGTTTGCGCCAAACAGCCCGTCAACCACTCGCGACAGGATGATCATTTCCAGCGAGGTTGCCGCCGCCAGCATCAAAAAGCTGATACAGGTGGTGATCTGGCTGATCAGCAGCAGGGGTTTACGCCCGAAGCGATCCGAAAGCGCCCCCATCACCGGCACGCCGATCAATTGAGCGAGGGGAAATGCTGCCGCCACCAGCCCGATTTGCAGAGGGGTTGCGCCGTATGCTGCCGCGTACAGATGCAGCAGTGGCAGAATAACCGTCAGGCCGAGTACATCAACAAAAACGATGGTGAAGATCGGCACTACGCGGTCGAAAGTAAGACCTTTTGAGGTCATGGGTTTTTGCAGGCCATCGCAAACGCAAACCCGCGCTGAACACGGCAGGGTTGCCCTAGAATCATACCCCCAACAGGAATCGAACCTGTGCGCACGGCTTAGGAGTCCGCCGCTCTATCCACTGAGCTATGGGGGCTAAAAAAACACAGGGCTTTATTCTATCAGAGGGAACGCGCCGCTTCAATTCAGATGGCAGGTTCCAGCGTTGCAAGCGGGCTTACCAACCAGGCGATTCACGCCATACCGCCGCCGAGCAATGAAGCGGTAAACATGATGCCCCAACCCTGTCATCCCCGGCACATACATGAGCATCCAGAGTGGGAATGTCAGGGGGAGTTCCTTTAGCATCCTTCGTGTCGCCAGAAATCCGGCATATTGGTTGCTGTGGCGGTCACGTGCATGAAGCTGCCCCATCGCCTCAGCATAATCCAGTCCGGGATATTCTCTGGAAACGCGCGAAGAATCGTGCAGATCAACCCAGTGTATGCGCTTCAGCCAATCCAACGCTGTAACCAGCCGCCGCGTCGAGTTACAGATCACACATTCGCCGTCATAAACAACTGTAAGCATCGCAGCCCTTGTTCCTGTGTTATTGCTTTTAGTATACGACGTTCGCTTAAGCCACAGATAAGCCTAACAGCCTGTTCACAACTTAAGTGGTCAAAATGCGTATAATAACTTGCGGTTTCCTGCGTATTTTGAGGACTCATGAACGACCCGAACAATTCAAACCAGATTATCCCCGGCGAATCGCGCAATATCCGCGAAACCGAAATTCACATTCAACCATCTGATGCACCCACCGCGCCTCCCCCCGCAGAACGTACACCGCAGATCGTTTACGTCAGCAAAAGCCGCAGTTCCTGTGGCACGCTGGCATTAGGCGGCGTTGGCTGTGGATTCATTCTGGTCGTGGCATTTGCGGTGCTTATGGTGACGGGGGGTGTATCTTTATCCAACCTGCTCAGCAGCTTTCAACTCGGCAACATTCTGAACAGCGCTTCTTCGCTGGTCGCCACCGCCAACGTGCCGCCGCGCGCGCAGATTGACCAATCGCAAACCATCCTGGTGAACGTACAACCATTGGGGCAGTTGGTCAGCGTTAGCAGCCAGCTTGCACAGGCCGATGTGCGTGTGGGCGTCGCGCAGGGTGCGCTCAATGCCTGCGGGTTTTCAGCTAATCATGTCGTGCAAGGGGCGGTTGAAGCAGGTATTGATCTCACGCAGATCAGCGCCGATGACATCAGCTATGACAGCGCCACCAATACCTATACCCTAACGCTGCCGTATCCACAGCTTACAAGCTGCCACATAGATTACATTCGCCAATATGACCGTTCTTTCACCACCTGTAATGTAGACTGGGATGAAGCCCGTTTGCTGGCGAATTACAGTTCCCTGATCAGCTTCCGCGATCAATCGCTGGAGGGGGGCATCCTGGAGCGCGCGGCGGCTGAAGTGCGTCTGGTATTGGGGAATTTCGTGCAGATCGCTACCGATGCCACTGTCAACATCGTCTTTGAGCCGCCAACAGAAAACAGCCTGCCCGCCACCTGCAATCCAGATGTGCCGCGCAGTTGGCAAATTGATCCTACAACCGGGCAGTGGGTGAAGGTATCGAGCTAGGGCAATCGTGCGTTAGGGCGCGTATTTTAAGCGGAAAATGCCGCTGCTTGAGCATCGAGCCAGCCTAATACGCGCCCTGCCGCAGCAGCACTCTGGGAATGGTCATCATCAGGATGCGCGCATCCAGCCCCATTGACCAGTTCTCAATGTAATAAATATCCAGCAAACACATTTCGTCAAACGGTACATCACTGCGCCCGCTCACCTGCCAAAGCCCGGTCATCCCTGGTTTGACCTGCAACCGCTGGCGATGCCAGGGCGCATACAATGACACCTCATCCGGCGTTGGCGGGCGCGGCCCCACAAGGCTCATCTGCCCCATCAACACGTTCAGCAAATTCGGCAGTTCATCAAGGCTGGTAGAACGAATAAACCGCCCTACGCTGGTCACGCGCGGATCATCCTTGATCTTCGGGTGGCGCGGGTCTTGCTCATGCGCCTTGACCAGATCAGCATGCATAGCATCGGCATTCGGCACCATGCTGCGAAATTTGAGCATGTCAAATACCCGCCCATTTTCGCCCACCCGTTTTGCGCGGTAGAAAATCGGGCCCGGCCCTTCCATCCGAATAGCTGCGGCTACGATGCCCAGAAGTGGCAGCCACAACGGCGCTGCCAGCATCACCAGCACAATATCCACCGCCCGCTTCACCAGGCGATTACTGGCTTTGAAGGGTACCTGCCCGTTCACACGCAGCAGCGGAATACCGTCAATATTCTCGATCTGCACCTGCTGCAAGCTGAGTTGGAACACATCTGGCACGATGCTCACTTCAACACCCGCCGCCTGGCAGTCATCTACCATCTTCACGATTTTGTCGTGATGCGACCAGGGCAGCGTAATCACCACCGCGTCAACCTCATACTGGTGAATGATTTCCGCCAGATTGCTGGTGCTTCCCAGCCCGCGCACCCGCCCAAGATCAACGTTGCCCCGCGCCGGATCGTCATCAAGATAGCCAACGGGGATATAGCCCAGCTCTTTACGCGCAATCATCAATCGCAGCACCGAGCGCCCGGTATCGCCTACGCCCACCACCACCGCCCGCTGCACGCCAATACCCCGCGCGCGCATCCGGGCATAAACAAGGCGGCGGATAAGGCGCGCGAACACGTGCAGAATTAACGTGAACACTGCCACATAGATCAGCATCAAGCGGCTGAATACCAGCGGTTGCAGCACAAAACTGACCGCGAACAGCACCATTGTCGCGCCAGCAACGCCGCTGATCAGCCCGTATAACTCCTCTGACCATCCCCGCGTGCGAACCGCCACATATAATCCCGATCCGCGATATGCAAAATACAGCATCACCGCGAAAACGAAAGCATAGGGGATATATTCGCTGAATGGCGCAGAAAAGAATTCGCCAACCGGGCGCAAAATCTGAAGTTGGTAGCGCGTGATATAAGCCAGCAGGTAAGCGACAAAAACCAGCCCTGCATCCAGAACGGGCAGCAGCCATAACGGCTCAACTTGCGTGGGTTTACGAGTTGATCGAGTCATCCTGATTCAAACGCCTGCCGGTAACTGGCGGCGGTCTGCTGCGCCGTATTTTCCCATGAATAGCGTCGGGCTTCTACCAGCCCCCGTTCGCGGGCATTTGTGTGCCATTCCCGATCATCGTAAGCGCGCATCAACGCCTGTGTCCAGTTTTCTGGCGCATACGGATCTACCATCATGCCCGCTTCCTCTGCAACTTCAATGAGTGACGATGCGCGTGACACTACTACCGGCGTGCCACAAGCCATTGCTTCCAAAACGGGCAGCCCGAATCCTTCAAAAACAGATGGGTAAATAAATGTTTCGGCGCTATTGTACCAGAAGGCAAGTTCTTCAGCGGGGATGAAGCCAGGAAACTGCACCAGCGAGCCTAATTTATGCTTTTCTACGGCTGCAAAAATCGGCTCATAATCCCACCCCCGCCCGCCGCCAATGATCAGCGGCAGCCGTTTTTCGGGCGGCATAGCGGCATAGCCTTCAAGCAAGGTGATAAGGTTTTTGCGCGGCTCCAACGTGCCAATGAACAGCCAGAAACGTTCTGGCAGTCCCTTTTGCGCGCGAAAGCCTGTAATCTCGGCCTGTGCCAGCGGGCGAAATTCAGCCGAATTGTAGCCCGGCGCCGCCACGTCAATTTTCTGCCGGTCAACCTGCCACGTCTTATAAATATCCTGTGCTGTCGCCTCAGAAATCGCGATCACCCGTTTCGCACGTTGGGCGGTGAGCCGCGCCATCGTTTGCAAATACAGCCGCCGCGAAGTGGGCAGCCGTTCGGGGTAATGCACAAAGCTGAGATCGTAAATCGTCACAACTGAAGGCTTGAACAGCAGCAGCGGCGACACAAACGCCAGCGCATGGTAAGCATCAAACCCGCCCAGAGCGAAAGGCTGCGCCAACTGCTCCCATACAATACGGCGCATTGGCGAAGCGGTATTCATCCGCGAACGGCGTGATTGGATACCCTCGAAGATGAGCGTATTCTCCGCGCCTACCAATGCCGTCAACTGCCAATCTTGCGGCACAGCAGAAGGTAAATGCCGCAGCAAATGGGCAATATAATTGTGTATTCCCGCAGAGCGATAGCCAGCGTTTCCGGCAAGTAAATGGGCGTTTAATCCGATGCGCATGGGGCAGCATTATACTCTGCCCTCGCCCGGCGAAGTAGCCACGATTAGCGCCGCTTCTTCGCCGGCAGCGCCTGGTTGCAGGCGGCGGCGATGTTGTAGGATAAATACCTGAAGCTTTTGCCAGCTACCACGAAAGGCCAAACATGGCTTATCACACCCTGAATTCAGCGAACGCCCGCCATATTGCTGAAATATCCGAAGAATCCTGTGGCTTCATCACGCGCGTTGTGTGGTCGCCGCAGGCGCGGGCATTAGCTGTAGCCTATGGTGGCGGCGTCTTACTATGGCGGGATGGCTTTGGCGGGGAAGCGGACGCGCGTTTTGAACATTCCGTCCCCGATCAAAGATATCGCCTTCAGCGCGGATGGCAAATGGCTAGCCGCCGCTTCCAGCGATACTTATATCTATTTGCTGGATATAGAGCTTAAAGTTATCGCCTCTTTTCAGGGGGCAAATGCCGTAGACAGCATCGCCACATCGCCCGATGGCAGGTATATCGCGGCAGGCTGCGCCAACGGCACGATTCAGCATTTCGATCTCAAAAGCCGCCAGCGCCAGGACATCCCCGCGCACGAAGCCGAAATCTCGCGTATGCGTTTCATCTCAAACACGCTGCTGCTTTCAGGCGCGCGTGATGGCACGCTCAAGCTCTGGAACACCAGCACCGCATCCGCCATTGCCACGCTTCAGCGCATGGCCGAACGCGATCAGATGATCTGGGCGCAGCACATTGGCGACTCGCAAGAGAAAGAGGTGATTCACAGGCTGCCTCATCCGGTCTGGGTGCGCGATATTGCGCTCTACCGCGATCACGCGGCGGCGGCCTGGAAAGACGGTTCGATCAGCCTGTATTCGCTGGCAGACCAGAATCTATCGCCCATCCGCGCGTTTGAAGCCCATGAGAACGGCGTGGATGCCCTCGCCTTTTCACTGGATGGCCGCCTGCTGGCAAGCGGCGGGCGCGATGACAGCATCAAATTATGGAATGTTGAAACCGGCGATCTGCTGGCTGTGCTGGCCGGCCACAACAAGCCTGTGCTAACGCTGACTTTCGCCGTAAACGATCTGTTCTTAATCAGCGGCAGCGGTGACAACAAGCTCAAATTGTGGGGCGTAGAAGGTTAGCTGTCTAACCCTCGACTGCCTCTAATCATCGTCGCAGCACGCGGCGGGAATGAGGGCAGCCTACAGCTGCATAACCATCATATCGCCAAGTGGCGGCGGGTAGGCGTGTACCATCATGCGCGGAAGCACTTCAACGATACGATTGCGTCCAGCCTCAATCCGCCCCTCATTCAGCATCCGGCAGATATGGCGCACCGCCCGCACCGTATCATCCACAAACTGATCCATGCGCTCTTCGCTTAGATACGGGTAAACCCGATCCAGCTTCTCGGTCATAGCTGGCTGCGAATACAACTGGCTTATGTAATTCAGCTTCTGATTCAGCACCTCGTCGCTCAAAAATGGCAGCGGTGAGGTGAACGGCACGGGTTTTGCCAGCGCCCGCCAGAACAAGCAGTCAGGGTGTTCATAGATGTACTTAAAATCCAGCCCATACCAATCATGCTTGATCTCGCTGACTGCGCGCACCATACCCACCAGCGCGATCTGGTCAGCATAAGCCCGCTTGGTCGCTTCCCAAACACGCAGCCCCCACAGCGCATCGGTCACCAGATGCACATAGTAGCCGAACAGGAAGCTGTATTCCTGCCGGTTTTTAATATTCACGCCAGCCAGATATTCACGATAAAACGCCAGATCATGGATTTTCGATTCGCAGCTTTCGGCGCGCAGAAAATGGGTGATCGGCTTGGGCGGGTCAAATTCGGTCGCCTCAGGGTTCAGCGGCACGCCAGAATCTGGCGCAAGGCTGCCATATGCAAAGGCAAGCTCGTCAAGTTCAGGGGATGTTTTCGCAATCGCCTCAGCAATGCGCAGGTGGCTAATCCAGGTGGTCATCAAAACAGTTCCGAAATGTCCGGCATCCACATTTGACGATACCGCCGCCACTGTAATCAAAAACGACGCGCAGCCTACTGCCAGCGCGCGATTAGGGTACAAGAAAATTGCTCGTGGAGGTTAGGAATATGCCGCGTTCTTAGCGCATTACGAGAGGGGTAGCCGCAGGGGGCAGCTCGCAAACCGCCCCCCGGCAAGCATGAAAGTTATATCTACAACAGCGCTTGTATCAGCATGTCATACACGCGCCACAAGCCGCGCCGCAGCGGATCAGGCATATCGCGCCCCGGCAGCACCGGCGGGAAACTGGCAACGCCGGGTTCATCAAAGGCATTATTCCAGCCCTCGCCCGTCCACACAATTTCGTACCCGATCAGGCCAAGTTCTGCCGCTAATCCCTGCGGCGCATACCCGTTATTCTCAAACTGGTTGTCATGAATCCAGTTGTTTTCCGGCAGCGGCCCCAGATCAAACACGGTATCACGCGGATAAATCGAATACAGGCTGGTCACCGCTACGCCCACCGTCTGGTTATCGCGAATCACGTTGTTGAATACTTCAGTGTCGTCAGCGGTCATGATCATGATGCCGGTGCCGCTGGGTACTTTGCCCACTGTCGAATTCGGGTTACCAAAATTGACGTGATTGTTATTCTCAACCAGATTGTTATAAACGCGCGTGCCGTAGCCAACCCGTGACGGATTATTCGGCAGCAAAAAGACCAGGATGCCGCCGGTATTATCGTAAACGTGGTTGTCATACACTTCGGCGTTGGTGCTGTTCTCAATCTCAATGCCGGTCACATTACCGTATACCTCGTTGTTACGCACGATGATCGGCCCGCGACTTTGCCCCACGTATAGCGCCGCATCTTTGATGCCTGTGGCCTCAACGAACTCGATCAGCACATCAGTCGTTTCAACCGGGTACACGCCATACAAGCCCGTGTTCTGAATGATCAGGTTGCGATATACCACGCCTTGCGCGCCAGTGGTCAGCACGCCGTTGCCAAGATAGTTACGGATGCCGAACCCTTCCAGCACAAAATTATCGCCTGTGGTATTGAAGCCGTCGCTTAACTGGTTTTCGCCATCCAGCCAGGCGCGCTCGTCATCGCCATCCATGCGGCCATCGCCGTTCGTATCTACCAACTCGCCCAGCATGATGATGTTCGGGCGGTCAATATACACCGTTTCGTGATACACCCCTGGCTGCACCCGCACCGTATCCCCCGGCAGCGCCCGATCCACCGCCGCCTGAATTGACTCTCCCGGCGCAACCACATAGGTTTGCGGTTCGCCAGCTTCAAGGGCAGCTGCTTCCTGTGCCGCCGCCACCTCAAGCTGTTCCCGCGCCGGATTTTCAATCTGCTGCACCAATGGCAAGCCGCTGGGCACGCTTTCAGGGATGGCGATCAAGTCCGGCGGTTCGTCGGTTAGCGCCAGCAAAAACTGGATCAGATCGTCAGTTTGCTGCGCCGTCAGGTCAAAACCGGCCACTTTTTCATCTACGATCACATCCACGCCGAAGGCTGGCCCGCCGCCCTGAGCGTAGAAATCAATCACCTGCTCCAGCGAATCAAACGCGCCATTGTGCATATAGGGCGCAGTCAGGGCGACGTTGCGCAGTCCCGGCGTGCGGAAAGCGCGAGTCGAATCTGGCGCATTCACGGTTTCCGACTGCCCAAGATCGGGATTGTCAGGATCGCGATCCGGCACGCCCAGCACGTGAAAAGTGTCATGGGTGAAGGTCGGCCATGCGTGGCACTCAAAACAGCGTGTTTGCGCGCTGCGGAACACATCGAAGCCGCGCCGCTGTGCTGGCGTCAAGGCGCTTTCGTCGCCCGCCGCAAAGCGGTCAAACGCCGAATTTTGGGTTAGCAGCGTGCGCTCAAACGCAGCAATTGCTGTCTGTACATTTGCTACGGTAATTCCATCATCAAAAGCCGCGCCAAATAAGTCGGCATATTCGGGGATAGCCCGCAGCTCTTCCAGCATTTCATCAATATCCGCGCCCATCTCGTTTTCGCTGGTGAGCGGCGTCAGCATTTGATCTTCAAGCGAATCTGCCCGGCCATCCCAGAACAGGCTGCTGGCAAAAGCCACGTTCCACAGCGTCGGCGTATTGCGGCGCAGTTCCTCGCCGTGTGTACCAACAGCCACCGGCAGCCCGTCGCTAAAGCCCAGATCAGGGTGATGGCAGGTAGCGCATGAGCGATCATTGGCTGCGGACAACACCGGATCATAAAATAACAGCCGCCCCAGCGCCGCCTGATCGGCATCCACTGGCGGCAGGTCTTCCCATTCCAATTGCAGGCCGGTGCTGGCTGTTTCTGCCTGCCGCGCCCCGCCGCCTTGCTCAGAAACAGGAATGATCGGGTCTTCCGGCACAGGCAAAAATGCCAGCAGGCTGCACACCCCGCAGACCAGCACGGCAGGAACTATCAGCAGCCAGACCAGCCAGCGGCGTTTTGTTTTTGAGGTCGTATTTTCAGGCATTGGTCGCTCCTGCCGCGCCACCGATGATTTCCACATGTTCATAAGGGCGGCGCGCCCAGAATCCCGCCAGATAAGCCAGCGCGCCTATTGCCACCACCAGCAGGCAAAGCGCCCACAGCAAATACAGCGGGGCAATCGCCGCTTCAGTATCCAGAAAGCCAAACCCTGAAACTCGCGCCATGAATACCTGTGCCACGCCTGCCGCTGCCTGCATTAACGCCGCGCCGATGCCCCCAAAGGCCACCAGCCAGAACGGCATCAGACCGGTGACACGCATGTTCTTGCCGCGTAGTTCAGCGCTGTTTTGATTGATCGCGCCTAAAATTGTCGCCAATATGCCCAGCCCGAACAGGCTGATTTGTGCATGTGCAAGCTGTGTGCCAGCGGCGTAAAGCATCACGCTGGGAATGGCGATAATCGCGCCTAATGCCGCGCCAATGAGCCAGCATAAAGCCGCCAGCGCCACCCAATGCCCGGCCAGCGTTGCCGTTCCGTTACGCACGATCAGGGTGCGGTACACATGCGCCGCCGTCACGATATACGCAAAAGGAACCAGCACTATTCCCGCCGCGCTGACCATGTTGACCATGCTGCTATCCACCACCGCCGCCAGCCGCGCAGCGATCATGCAAATCCCCGCGAGAATCGCCAGCGCCCCGCACGAAAACGCACCCTGCTGCGCCCATTCCAGCGAAACATTGCTGTAACGCCGCGCCAGCCAAAAGGTCAGCCCGATGCCCGCCAGCGGATAGCCGATAAAATTGATGCTGCCCTGCCCCAACACGTTCTGCATCATCGCAAGCTGCATATCGCCCGACGGCAGCAGATCGAGCAGCAGGCCAAGCGCCGCGAACACCACGCCGATAATCACCAGCGCGGCAGCCGGATCAGGCCGTTCTGCCAGCAGCAGCCCCACAAATATCACCAGCATCACCAGCGCAGCAGCAGACATCAGCGGGGATATGGCGATCTCATTCCACCCGCCGCCGATATGCAGCAGCCCGGCAGCAATCGTGATCACCGCCAGCGCGATCCACACCTTTGCCGCCAATTTCAAGGCGCCGGCATTTTTCGCCTCATTGCTGCCATTGGCGGCGGCGATATACAGCCCGCCCCCCAGCAGCCCGGTCAAAACTGTAAGGTTCGCCAGCAGCCCCGCAAGACTGTTGGCATGATGAAAGGGCAGCGAAGTTGCCAGCGGATCAGTTCCCGCCCACTTGATCGCCGCCAGCAGCGCCGCGCCAATTGAAGCGAGCCACAACAGCAGCGCCAGCGCAAATAATTGGTAAGCAGCAGTTTGTGATTTACTAAAGGTCATGCGCCGCTCTCTTCCGTCTGGGTCAGCAAAAAGGCGACCAGCGCGTTAATCTGTTCAGCGGTCAGTAAATCGCCAAAATTTTGCTGCATCAGGTTGCTAAAGCCGGGCACCAGAAAATCGCCGGGATGCAAAATTGAATTACGGATGTACTGCTCGGCGCTTACCCCTTCAATACGGTCAGCGGCATGGGTGCCAATTCCGGCAAGGCTTGGTCCCACAATCGTCACGCCGGGTTCAAGCGAGTGGCAAGTCGAACAAATGGCAGGCGCGCGGGAAAACCAGTAACGCCCCGCTTCAACAGGATCGTCTGGCACCCCATCTTCCGCGCTTCCCGCATTTTGTTCAGGCGGCGCTGAAGCCCCGCCTACAACCAGATCGCCCGGCGGAAAGCTCGTCGCATTCTGATCTACCCACGTCAGCATCGCCAGCAAATCTTCGCGTTCAGAGCGCGTCAGCAGCAAGCGCGGCATGATCCGGCTGCTCTCATGGAAAGCGCCGGGGTTAAATAGAAATTCATTGAGGTATTCGGGGCTGCGCTGCGCGGCAATATGGGTTAAATCAGGGGCAAAACCCGCGCCCTGCCCGTACAGCGTGTGGCAGCCAGCGCAGTTATTGCTGCTCCATAACACTTGCCCACGCGCAGCGGCTTCCGTAGGCGCGGCAGTTTGCTGGCTCAAAACCAGCAGCGGCAGCGCCAGCAGAAATACCGCCCCTAATGCCGCGCAAATGCCAAAAAGCAACCGCGATCCACGCATATTAGCCTCCATTCAGAATCAGAGCAGAGGCGTAACCAGCGTAAACAATCGCAAATCCCGTAAAAAGCACCGCCAGAATGAGCAGCAGTTTCCAGCCAGTGCCGCGAAGAAGAAATCTTTTATCCATGATTCAACATTCAAAAATATAGTATCCCGCCCAAACACAGATTATATAGCGTGAGCCTACCGCTTTTGCAAACCCCAACTTGAGTGCGGTCAATGATCCTTCATTGACGGTTTTGCAGGCGCGGGGCTATACTCAGCCGTAGTAAAGTCAACTTTTTGAGTGTAAACCATGAGCGAAAACACACCGCCAATTGATCCTACCCTGCTTGCCCTGCTGCGCTGCCCGGTCGCTGTACACTGGAAAGACAAAGGCGAAGACCCCGGACGGCTGGAACTGGTCAAAAATTCATGGCTGGTCAGCGCCGATTCAGGCTACAAATACCCGATTCGCAACGGCATTCCCGTGATGCTGGTTGAAGAAGGCGCGAAGTGGAAAGACATGGCAGTTGAAGACCTGCCCGTTCCCCCGCCTGATGGCGAACCCGCCAAAGCCTGATCCGCGCTTCGCACTTTTAATCTGTACCGCTCTTAACTTCCATTTTCCGCTGTTGGGCATCCTCTCTCCCTGAGGGAGAGAGGCAAGCCTGAGGGTACAAACCCGCATCTAACTTTCTTGCAACCTTCATTGCCGCTGCATTATTGTCGGGTTATACTGCGATCAACGTGCGGCTAACCAATTAAGAGAGACAAAATCGGGATGGCGGACTTTACCCCACATGAAGCGCCGGCGACGGATGCGCTCTCACTCCCCGTTGTACCGCCTGCAAAGCTGATCGGACGCGACGACACCCTTCGCAGCATCTATGCCGACCTTCGCGAATCGAAACCAGTGCTGTTATACGGCGTTCCCGGCATAGGCAAATCTGCGCTTGCGGCCACGCTTGCCAGCGCCTATACCGATCTGCCTGGCGGGGTGCTTTATCTCCCTGTACGCAATAACACGTTTGCAGACCTGATCGCTCGCATCGGTCGCGCTTACCGCAATAACGATATTACGCTGTCAGACTCGCCCGGCAATATGGCGCCAGCTGCCGCAGACTTACTTGCCAGCAAACGCCCGCTGGTGGTGCTGGATGGCCTGCTCAACCCGCAAGCGACCTCTGAATTTCTACAGCGCTGCATTCGCAATATCCCGGTACTGCTGGTCAACGAAGCCGAAATCAGCGGATCGTGGCGGGGGCAGCGTTTGGGTAAGTTGGAACCCGGTCACGCGCAGGTGATGCTCAAAACAATTATTGAGCAGGCTGTAGAAACCACAGATGAGGAACTCGACTCACTGGCTGAAACTTTAGGCTATACGCCATTTGCGCTTTCAATTGCCGGCCACTGGATCAAAGCCAGTAAACAGCCCGTCAGCGCGTTTGTCGCGCAGATTCCAAAGCCAACCAGCGCTGACGTTTCACCCTCACTGCTCGCCTTAACCGCCAGTTTCCGCTCGCTGACCGGCGGCGCGAATAATGCGCTGCAAGGCTTGCTGCTGGTGCTGGGTGCCACCTTCACGGGCAGCGCGTCTGCTGAAATGATCGCCATGATTGCCGGCGCCCCGGTAGAAGTGATCAACAACGCGCTTGGCATGCTGGTGCAGCGCGGGCTGCTCGAACGCTCTAAACGCTACGGTCAGCCCTACTATCGCCTGCACGACATTACCTATACTTTCCTGCAAACCTGGCTGCGCGGTTCAAAGGGGCTGGAATCGCTTCAGGGAAAAGTGCGCGATGCGGTGCTGGCCTATGCCAAAAAGTATGGCGACAGCGCCCGTGCTACGCCCACCGATCCAATCCCCGGCGATCGCCTGGCGGCGGAAATGGATTTAATTCTTGCAACCGCGCAGTGGGCTGCCGATAACGGCGATCGTGATGTTGCTAATCAGCTTGCGCCCACCTTAATGACCGCCGGAAGTTTCATCTCTGAACGCGGCTATACCTATGAAGTGCTGCTGCTGCGCCGTTTGGGGTCTACCTCCACCAGCGCGTTTCCTGCTTACGAAACTCCCACACCTCTGCCCACCGCTGCTCAAGGTCAATCCGACGCCGCGCCTGAAGCTGACGATGACGATGAAGACGACCTGATTGATGAAGTTGACGAGATCGGCGAAGACACGCTGGATAACGACGATGATGATCAGGACGATCTCGATCTGGAAGCAGAAATTGAGGATGAAGACGAGTCTGACCTGGATGAAGATGAGGATAGTGAGGACGACGAGAGCGATTCTGTGCCCATCCCCTTCGCTGACTCTGAAGCGCCGGATCAGCAGCGGCTTGATGTCATCCGCGCCCGGCAATCCGGTGATCGTCGTGAACAGGCAGAAAGCCTGAGCACACTTGCCAGAACCCAGGCAGGCGAAGGCAAGCATATCGAAGCTATTGCCTCGTATTCTGATGCCCTAAATCTGTACGAAGCCCTGAACGACACCCCCGGTATACTTTCGACGCTGGAAGCGCTGGCCGGGTTAACTATCGCCACTGAAAATTCGCAGGCGGCCGTTTTACATGCCACGCGCGGCATCCATACCGCCCTCGATGTTGGCAACGATATTGCCCGCATGAACCTGCTCACCGCGCTGGGCGATGCCCGCCAGCAGCTAGGCGAAAGCGAAGAAGCTCTGCGCGCCTACGAATCAGCCCTGGAGCTTGCGCGATCTGAAGAAGATTCTGCGAAAGAAGCTTCAATTCTCTATAAGCTGGGCTACGCGCAGTTAGACGATGGCAATTCCAACGAAGCGATTGATGCCTGGGAAAAAGCCCTGACGCTGTATAAAGCGCAGGGGAATCGCGCGCAGGAAGGCAAAACTATCGGCGGTATCGGCACTGCCAACGGTGAGCTAGACCGCTGGACGGAAGCCATCGGCTTCTACGGATCGGCGCTGCATATTGCCCGTGAGGTCAAGGATCAGGATGAGGAATTTCTTGAGCTGACCAATCTGGCTTATGCGCATGTGCAGGCCAACCAGCTCGGTCAGGCAGTGCTGCGTTACCGCCAGGCGCTGCATATTGCCTATACCACCGCCGACGAAGAAGCGATTATCAGCGTCACCGTAGACCTTGCCCGCCTGCTGGTAGAAAGCCCCCGCCACCTTTCGATTGCCGAACTGCTGGTTGATGAGGCGCTAAAGCTTGATTCTACAGACCGCGATCTACGCCGCCTGAAAGAGCGTATCGAGGACGAGAAAGATGCCTTTGGCGACGATTTTGAATATAAGACCGTCAAAGGCACGGCGCAGGATTACGCCGCCAACGCCGCTGCGATGGAATAACCTTCACCTGCAAACATTATCGCTATAAGCCAGTCACAGGGCGCAGCAACCTGCGCCCTCTTGTTTTTATATCCGCAGCAGCACGCTTCAAACGATAGCTTTTAGATCGCCGTGATTCTGTCTGTGCCAAGATACGGGCGCAGGGCTTCGGGCACAATCACGCTGCCATCGGCCTGCTGGTTGTTTTCAAGAATCGCGATGACCACACGCGGGGTGGCCAGGCCGCTGCCATTGAGCGTATGAACGTAGCGCGTTTTCTTGTTTTCCACGCCGCGAAACTTGATGTTGGCGCGGCGCGCTTGAAAATCTTCATCGTTACTGCAACTGCTCACTTCCAGCCATTCCTTACAGCCAGGCGACCAGACTTCAAGATCGTATTTCTTGGTGGCGGCAAAGCGAGATCGCCAGTCACGATCTCCAGGCGGCGGAACGGAAGTTGTAGCTCGCGCAGCAGGTCACTGGCGGCTTCAGTTAGCGATTCAAGCTCTTCATAACTGGTTTCTGGCGCTGTGAACTTGTACATCTCCACTTTTTCAAACTGATGTACGCGCTTGATGCCGCGCACATCGCGCCCGGCGCTGATCTTTTCACGGCGGAAACAGGGGGTATGGGCAGCGTAGTACAGCGGCAGCTGCGCTTCGTCCAGAATTTCGTCACGATGCAGGTTGGTGATGGCGACTTCGGCAGTCGGCAGCATATACAGTTCGGCATCAGGATCGAGATACACATTGTCGCGGAATTTCGGGAACTGCCCCGCGCCGTACATCATCTCCTCTTTAACCAGATAAGGCACGTAAAGCTCGGTGAAACCTTTTTGACGGGCGCGATCAAGGAAGAAGCTGATCAAAGCACGCTGCAAACGCGCGCCCATGCCCACCAGCACATAACCGCGCGTGCCAGTGATCTTCACGCCGCGCTCAAAATCAATAATGCCCAGCGCCGGCCCAAGATCCCAGTGAGCTTTCGGTTCGAAATCGAACTCACGAAACGTGCCTTCGGGCGTCCATGCGATATTGTGCTCCTCGCTGTCGAACACCGGCACGCTTTCATGTGGCAGGTTGGGCAGCCACAGCATTTGCTCGTTCAGGCGTTCTTCAATGATGTGGGTTTCTTCGTTCAGCCCTTCAACCGTGCTGCCGATGCTGCCCAGCGTAGCCATCAGCTGATCGAGTGCGCCAGTTTCGGTTTCAGGCAGGCTATCATCCAGCGTGTCACTTAACGCCGCGATAGCACGCTCATAGTCTCCAGCATTGATAGCCTGCGTGGCGGCGGCGGCAAGTTTCCCCTTTTGCGCGTCATCTAGCTGCTTGTTGCCGCGCAGCATGCCAACGGCTTTGTTCAGTTTGTTACGTGCCGCTTGCACGGCTTCGGCCTGACCAAGCAGGGCGCGGCGGCGCTGATCCAGCTCAACAATCGTGTCTACACGCTCAAGCGCGGCAGGATCGTTCAGCTTGGCGATCTGTGCTTTGACCCATTCAGGCTTTTCGCGAATCAGGGCAATATCAATCATGGTTTGGCATCCTTTTGAGGCGGCGGCATAGGACGTTCATCAGGCAGCGGGCGGGTGAAATCCTGATACAGCCGGATAGCCGCCCAGATGCTGCCGATGATGATCACAATGGCGATCACCACATTAAAAAATTCAGGGGTTAGCGATTGTAGAAATTCAGTCATGACCTTGTGCCTTTTTTGATTTCAGCACTCGATAGATTTTCATCAAAGGGGCGAAAGCGGCAAACCAGCCCTTACCCCTTGCGCCGCTCCTTGAAGAAGCGAGAATTATCGTCTGTTGCCGGGCGCGCGATTCGCCCCTTTCCGATTCGCAGCGATATAGAGAAACAAAAGCGCCCCTCCCGAAACCGGAGAGAGGCGCAGAAGTTACACCTTCTGGTTTCAGGAAAGAGAGGACTCGCTGCTAGAGGAAGAAGAGGACTCGTCTGTCCACAGCGGCAGTTTCAGGCTAAAGGTTGTTCCCACGCCTTCATCACTTTCAAACCACAGCCGCCCATTCATGGCTTCCACCTCATTCTTGCACAAATATAAACTTAGACCGTAGCCAAATTCACCCATAATTTGCGGCTGGCGCGCGCGCTGAAAGGGCGCAAAGATGCGCTCTGATTCGCTGGCGCGGATGCCATAGCCTTCATCTGCCATGTTGATCTGCGCGAACCAGTCATCGGCACGCGCCGAAATGGTGATCGGCGTGGCGATCATGCTGTACATGATAGCATTGCGCAGCATGTCCCGCAATACGACGGAAAGCTGCGCCGAAGAAGCGTAAATCGCGATGTCATCGGGAATGTCAAATCGGACACGACTGCGATAGTCATGCGCTTCGGTTTCAGGATCGAGCAGGCGTTCTTCGCTCAACCCTTCGATGAAATCTTCCATAAACTCGCTGAGCGGGAGGCGTTTACGTTCCGCCAGTGATTTTTCTTTCAGGTTATTGGTGCGAACGCGCTCCATGCGTTCCATCATCTGGGTAAGGCGGCCAAGACGGTGCATATGCGTCTGGATCAGGCGGGTAAAGCCGCTGATACGCCGGCCAAGCTGCTCCACGCTTTCATTGGGCTTGGGGCGCTTCAGGCTGTTAAGGATCAGGTCGGCATGGCCGCGCGTAGTTTCGACATTATCGCGCACTTCGGTCAAGTACTTGTCAAACAGTTCGGTAACGGCTGACCAATCCGGCATTTCCAGCGTGATCATGGTGTAAATTTGGCCGCTGCCGAAATCAATCGGGCTGGCATAGCAGGTCAGGAAATCGCCCGCGCGCGAAGCTAAAAAGCGTTCGGGTTTGCGGTAAGACAAGGCACGCTCACGAACGGCATCCAGCGATTGATCCGGATTATTGCCACGTGGGCTGAAGAGAGCTGCGGCGGCTTTCCAGCCTTCGGCGCGAATGATTTTGAGATCGCTGCCGAGGATAGCCGCTGCCGCCTGATTTTCCATCACAAGCTGATTGCTCTGATCGAAGACCAGCACGCCATGACTCATGCTTTCGAGGATCGCCGGTGCAGGCAACCCGTGATTGGAACTCATTCGGCACTCCGATCAGGTGCGCAGATAGCAGTAATCCCCTCACCCCTGACTGCTTAGCGAAGGGGTACCCGTTGGGGATAAGGTGCTAATCGCAGGTTATGGTTAAGTATTCCGAGCGAGAAGTATTGCCCTTACACCCCTCACCCGCTGCATTTCGTTTAGCCGCTCTCTCGCGTAACATCGGAGAAGGCATAAGCGTCAGGTTGGGCTGAGAGGCGGGAACGATGCTTATCCATAACTGACGTTAATAATCGTATTGTATGCGGGGATTTTTCACAAACAATGTGGAGAAATTTAGGAAAACCTTCCCACGCCCTCGATGGGTCATTCGCGCCTTCCCCCTCAAAGCAAAGGGCATATCAATAGCTGTAGATAGGGGGAAAGAAACGGGCGAACCAGTGGCTCGCCCGACCCGACGAATGTTGAGCGCTACACGCCTTCTGCGGAAGCGTCTTCAGACTCGTCTTCTTTAAGCGAGCGCAAGTGGGGGTAAAGCAGCACATCGCGAATGGTGTGCTGATCGGTGATCAGCATGACCAGACGGTCAATGCCCATGCCAAACCCGCCATTAGGCGGCATACCGTAGCGCATGGCGCGCAAATAGTCTTCGTCAATTGGCGCGGCGTCATCATCATCAGGGCGGAAGGTGCGCGCCATCTCAAGGAAGCGCGCTTCCTGATCGCGCGGATCGTTTAGCTCGGTGAAGGCGTTGCCCATTTCCATACCGGCGATATAAAACTCAAAGCGTTCTACGTGTGTATCGTCGTAGCTTACCTTTTTGGCAAATGGCGAAATATCGCGCGGGTAATCAATGATAAACGTTGGTTGGATCAGCTTTTTTTCCACGTATTCGCCTAACAGGTGCTCAACCAGTTTGCCCCATGGCTGGCCTGGCGCGACGCTGCCGCCGATCTCACGAATCTTGGCTTCAAGCGCGGCGGCATCGCGGTATTCCATATAGTCAATGCCGGTTTCTTTGAGGATAGCCTCGCGCATGGTGAGTCGCGGCCAGGGCGCGGCGTAGTTGATGATATGCTCGCGGAAGGGCGCTTCTGGCTTGCCATGTATGGCAATAGCGACGGCTTCCAGCATGCGCTCGGTGATCTCCATCACCCCGTTGTAATCTATGTAGGCTTTGTAAAACTCAAGCATGGTAAATTCGGGGTTATGCTTGAAGCTAACCCCCTCATTACGGAAGTCGCGCCCTATTTCATATACCCCGCGATAGCCGCCGACCAGCAGGCGCTTCAAGTACAGTTCAAAGCTGACACGCAGGAACAAATCCTGTTTCAACTGGTTATGATGGGTAACAAATGGGCGGGCTGCCGCGCCGCCGTAGACCGGCTGAAGAATCGGGGTTTCAACTTCAAGCAAGCCTTCGCCGTCCATAACTTCGCGCACAACGCGGATGATCTGCGCGCGCTGAACAAACGTATCGCGCACATTGGCATTAACGGCAAGATCGGCGTAGCGCTGGCGGTAGCGCGTTTCTACGTTGGTGAACTCGCCAAATTCGCGGATAGTGCCATCATCCAGCTTTTGCTGTTTAACAACGGGCAGCGGGCTAAGCGATTTTGCCAGCAGTTTGAAATCATTCACGCGCACGCTGATTTCGCCCGCCTTTGTGCGCATCATAGTGCCTGCCGCCTGCACAAAATCATCAGTATCAATCAGGTGCTCCTGAACCAGCTTATAAGTGGCCTCATCCATATCGTTGATACGCAGGAAAAGCTGGACTCTGCCGCTTTGATCCTCAATATGCATAAACGACACTTTGCCTTTGACGTTGGTGCGACGGATGCGCCCGGCAACCGTGACCTCAACAGGGGCAGGCTCATTTCCGCCGGCAGTTTGTTCAGCCGCTTCATAGGCGGCAATCGCCTCTAGCGCGCTATGGGTGCGGTGGATACGCGCAGGATAGGCTTCAAAGCCGCGCGATTCAATTTCGTTGAGTTTATCAAGGCGTTCCTGTTCGAGGCGGTTGGGCTGCCACATGTTTGCTGGTTTCTCCTCAAGCGCGAGCTGATAATAAGCCTCATCCCCGCCCCTCAAAGAGGTTTGTGGTGGGATGAGGTTGCGTTTCATGATGCGGAATTTCCCCCGCATTGGTTTTGCTAACAGGTGTTTTCGCCTGATTATAAACGAAAGAAAAAGCCCCACACGAGGTGAGGCTTCAACTTGACGGATTGAGCGACGCGAATTAGCTGATCGCTTTAATCGTGAAAGTAATCTCACCACCGGGCGCGTTGATGCGCACCTTTTCACCCACCTTAGCGCCTACCAGCGCCTTACCCAGCGGGCTTTCGATAGAAATTTTGCCATCAGCGGGGTTGGCTTCTGCTGAACCGACCAGATGATAGATTTCTTTGGTAGTGGTTCCCTGTTCAACTACAGTTACAAAGGTGCCAATAGAGACAGCATTTTTCTTTCCCTTGGGCGCTTCGATCACCTGGGCGCTGGTCAGGATGTTATCAAGGCGCATAATTTCGCCTTCAACAAACGCCTGTTCATTTTTGGCGTCTTCGTATTCTGCATTTTCGGTGAGATCGCCGCCCTCGTCCAGCGCCTGACGTAAGCGGTCGGCAACTTCTGGGCGACGGGTTTCCTTGAGGAATTTCAGGCGATTTTCAAGTTCCTTAAGACCCTCAGCGGTAAGGTAATTGGGCTGGCTCATTTCTACTGCCGCTCCTTCAAAAAAGCGCAAAACCGTAATTCAATAAGAAAAGACACAGCGCGCGCTGTGCCTCTGATACTTTGCCTGAACCGGTTTATGCGGCCGATGAACTCCCTCTACCTTA